>JBEKTA010000042.1:0-9401 GCA_049516515.1 Methanoregula sp.
CTACAACCAGGCCCTGACCCTGCAGCAGATAGCCGCCAATTACGCAGCATATCAGGCATAATTTTCAGAAGTTTCAACACTTTTTTATAAGAGATCCTCCGGGTGCCGGTATTTACTGGTTCAACCGAAAAACAGATACTGCAGATGAAACCTATCCGGAACCATGGACGTCGCCGGATTTATCCAGATCCTTGCCATCCTGTTTGAATGCGCCGTCGCAGTAATTGCCGTACTGATTGCGGCCAGAAAGAACAGGCCGTACGGCTGGCTTATTGCGATAACCTTCGCACTTTTCGCTCTGTCTGACGGAGTTCGGACTTTTTCCCTGTATACGTTCCCCCGGCTTCATTCGCTGATCCTCCTCGTTGCCTCAGCCATCATGCTCTACGCGGTTTGGATGATGTACAATGAATCCCAAAAAACGGTACGGAGAAACTCAGACACGGATCCTGTGGCAGAGAGGAAGAAATCATTTTAGGATTTCATCACATCCCAAAACCGCTTCAGCTCGCAAAGAACAGGAACTAAAAAAGCATCGGGATGGGCCCGCTGAGATTCGAACTCAGGACCTCCGCCATGTCAAGGCGACGTCATAGCCAACTAGACCACGAGCCCGCAAAAGGTCTGATGCTCTACGATATTTGTCATCCTATTATTAAAAAATAGAGTACCTGTGCCACGATCCGCTCCGCCTTTCTCCCCAGACCCGGATCAGGGCGCACAAAAAGACCGGTCAGTTTATCATCCTTCATCCCAAAGGAGAAAACAGGTACACCATGACCGACGGAACTACCCCGGCCCCCACCCAGCTCTTCACGTACGTGCATGATGCAAGCCGTCTTGAGCTGCTCATCCGCATCGTCTACTGGATCCTGATTGCAATCGTCGTCTGGGTCTACGGGATCATTACCTTCATCTGCCTGTTCATCCAGTGGTTCCACATCCTGATCCTTGGCAGGCGGCATGAAGGGCTCTCCAACTTTGCCAAAGGCTACCTTGAGTATCTCGTACACGTGATGAATTACGTCTACATCATAAACGACAAGCGCCCAAACATCCTGCCGGTAACGACGCGGGTGTATGAGGAAGAAGTGCAGAATCCCTGAGCCCCGCCGGGATATACCGACAGAACCTTTTTTTCTTTCTATTTGAGCGTGATCCGGCATACCGGAACACGGTATACGAAGACGGTTGAGTATACAATGGCAAATCCCGTAAAAAATCGTATAAAAAAGAGTTAGATCTTCTTTGATGAGATTTTGGCAAACGTCGCGGAGAAGATGCCTGACATCGAGCGGATCTCCTTCATCACGTTCTCGGGAACCTCGCTGTCAACGTTCAGGACCATGAGTGCCTCTTCGCCGGGATTAATCCTGCCAACCTGCATGCCGGCAATATTGATGTTGCACTTCCCAAGGATCGTGGATGCCCGCCCGATCACGCCCGGCTTGTCCAGGTGACGGGAGACGATCACGTACCCCTCGGGGATCAGGTCCATCGTGTACTTATCGACCGAGACGATCCGGCTGCGGCCCTTCACAAACACCGTGCCGCTGACGGTCTCCTCGGTCTTGTCGGTCTTCACCCGGATCGTGATCAGGTTCTTGAACCCGTGGGACTCCTCGGTCACCGTCTCGCTCATCGCGATACCTCGCTCCTTTGCGACAAACTCGGCGTTCACGATATTGACGGGCGTCTGGAGGATCGGGTCAAGAAGTCCTTTGAGGACAAGCCGGGTCACAAACTTCATGCTTCCCGCGTAGGCAGAAAGCTCGCCGCCGTAGATACACTCGACCGACGCGAGCCGTCCTTCGACAGTCTGGATCGCAAAGCGACCCATCTTCTCGGCAAGCTCGGCAAACGGCTCGAGCACCTCGGCCTGCTCTGAGGGAACCATCGGCGCATTCACCACGTACTTCGCGGAGCCACCGTTTAAGACCTCGATGCACTGTTTTGCGACCTGGATTGCCACGTTCTTCTGGGCCTCGACCGTGCTTGCCCCGAGGTGCGGGGTCACGATCACCTTGTCAAGGGTAAGAAGCGGGGATTCCAGGGGGGGTTCTTCCTCGAAAACATCGAGCGCCGCACCGGCGACCTTGCCGCTCTGGATCGCATCATAGAGCGCCTTTTCATCGATGATGCCGCCGCGTGCACAGTTGATGATCCGCACGCCATCTTTCATCGTCGCGATGCTCTGGGCGTTGATGACATGTTTTGTCTCCTTGATGAGCGGCGTGTGTACCGTGATCACATCGGCGACCTTGAAGAGTTCGTCAAGGGACATGACCTTAACACCGAGCTGGGCCGCACGCTCCTTGGAGATGAACGGGTCGTAGGCAACGCACTTCATATCCATCGCGTTTGCCCTTTTCGCCACCTCGCGCCCGATCCGGCCAAAGCCGACAATCCCGAGCGTCTTCTCGTTAAGCTCAACTCCCATGAACTTCGAGCGTTTCCATTCCTTCTTTTTCAGGCTCGCGGTTGCCTGCGGGATGTTCCGTGCGAGCGAGAGCATCATGGCCATCGTGTGCTCGGTCGCCGCAAGAGTGTTCCCCTCGGGCGCGTTTGCCACAATGATACCCTGACGGGTCGCTGCGTCCACATCCACATTATCCACGCCGACGCCAGCCCTCCCGATAAACTTCAGCCGTTTACCTGCCGCAATCACCTTTGCGGTCACTTCGGTGCCGCTCCGCACGATCAGGGCATCATACTCACTGATAACCCCACAGAGCTCATCCTCCTTGAGATCTGTTTTGACGTCTACTGTACACGCCTCTTTGAGGATTGCAAGCCCTTCTTCCGCCAGCGGATCGCTGACGAGCACTCTCGCGTTTGCCATAAAAACCCATACAATATCTGCGCAATACCTAATCAGGGTTATTCTTCCTCACGAAAAAAAACCGGCCGGGACACCCATGGGGGAGATACCGGCAGATGATAATACTTAAACAGGGGGGAGGTGAGATCATAAGTGGTGCGAGCATGAAAGAAGTGCCCAATATTCTATGGCTCGAAGAGATCAGGAAGGAGGATATCTCATCTGTCGGCGGCAAGGGAGCCTCCCTTGGCGAGATGGCTTCGATAGGCCTTCCGGTGCCCCCGGCGTTCGTGGTCACCGCCCAAGCGTTCCGGAGGTTTCTTGTCGAGACCGGCCTTGACCAGAAGATCTTCAAGGTCTCGGACAATCTGGATGTAGAGGATAATGCGGCTCTTGAAAAGGCCGCCGATACGATAAAGGCGCTGGTGATGAAGGCAAAGATGCCGGCGGCGCTAAAAGACGACATCAAAGCCTCATACAAGAAGATGTCGCCAAAAGACCTGATCGTCGCCGTGCGATCGAGCGCCACTGCCGAAGATCTTCCCGACGCAAGTTTTGCCGGTCAGCAGGATACGTACCTCAATATCAAAGGCGAGGTGGCGCTCCTTTCAGCAGTCCAGAACTGCTGGGCTTCGCTCTACGGGGCACGGGCGATTTATTACCGGGCAAAACAAGGATTCGAGGACAGTACGGTCAACATTGCGGTCGTCGTCCAGCAGCTGGTCCACTCGGAGAAAGCGGGAGTCATGTTTACCTCCCACCCGATCAGCGGCGAACCGATCACGATCATCGAGGGCTCATGGGGTCTTGGCGAGGCGGTCGTGTCCGGTTCGGTCTCTCCCGACCATTATGTTTTTGACCAGCGGACGGAGTCCATCGCAGAAACGACAATTGCAAACAAGAAAGTGGAGATCGTTCCTGACGGATCCCACGGCACGAAACTGGTAGCCGTTGACGCAGCCCGGCAGGATGCGCAGGTGCTCGCTGATGCCGAGGTGGCAAAGCTTGCCATGTATGGCAAGATCGCCGAGAACCATTACGGGGTTCCGCAGGACGTTGAATGGGGCATTGTTGCCGGGACGATCTATATCCTCCAGTCCCGGCCTATCACAACCATCGGAAAGAAAGAGGCAACGGGCATGTCTGGACAGAACAAGGGTGCAAAGATTCTCTTGAAAGGCCAGGGAGCGGCGCCGGGTACCGCGACCGGTAAAGTGGTCATCATCCGGGATGCAAAGGACACGGGAGCAGTAAAAGAGGGCGATATCCTCGTCACCCGGATGACCAACCCGGACATGGTGCCGGCGATGAGAAAGGTCGCTGCGATCGTAACCGATGAAGGCGGTATGACGTGCCACGCAGCCATCGTGAGCAGGGAACTGGGCACCCCGGCGGTGGTCGGCACAAAGACAGGGACGCAGCAGCTCAAGAACGGGCAGCTCGTTACCGTCGATGGCGAGATGGGAATTGTCTACGAGGGTGCAGTCGGCGTGGCGGCAAAGGCCGGCAGTGCCGCAGCGGTGGTTGTCGGCAGCGCACCGATAATCACAGCAACAAGCGTAAAAGTCAACGTCTCGATCCCCGAGGCCGCGGCACGGGCGGCGGCAACCGGCGCTGACGGAGTAGGTCTTCTCAGGATCGAGCACCTGATCCTCGGGCTCAACAAGACACCCGGCTGGTATATTTCCAACCACAAGGAAGAAGAATTTGTCAGGGAACTCTACGGTGGGATAAAAATCGTGCTCGATGCGTTCCCGGGAAAAACCGTCTGGGTGAGGACACTCGATGCACCGACCGATGAGTTCCGGAACATGGCAGGTGGCGAGAACGAACCCATCGAGCACAACCCGATGCTCGGCTGGAGAGGTATCCGCCGCGACCTCCAGAGCCCGGACCAGTTCCGGCTCCAGGTAGAGGCGTTCAAGCGCCTCTGGAAGGCCGGCTACGAACATCTCGGTGTCATGTTCCCGATGGTCTCCCACCCCGACCAGTTTATAAAAGCCAAGGAGATGATGCGGGGCTGGGGCGTCGACGTGGAGAACGTGGCACTCGGCATCATGATCGAGATCCCCTCAAGCGCGATCATGATCGAGGACTTCCTCCAGGCCGGTATCAGGTTCGCCTCCTTTGGGACAAACGACCTCATCCAGTACACGCTTGCCATCGACCGGAACAACGAGAACGTGGCCGACATGTACAACCCCCAGCACCCGGCGGTGCTCTCGCTGATCCACAGCTCAATCCAGAAGTGCCGCGAGTACGGGGTCGAATGCTCGATCTGCGGGCAGGCCGGCTCCGACCCGAAGATGGCAGTCTGGCTCGTGGAACATGGGATCACCAGCATCTCTGCAAATATCGATGCCATTGCAAAGATTCGCGAGGCTGTTGCCCGCACCGAGAAACGCATCATCCTTGAAGCTGCGAGAAACCGCGATGCTGAATAAGGGCACGACAGAAGACGATCTCTTCTCTTTTTTATCCTCGAAAAGATTGGAGGATATTGATCACCGGTATATCCTCAGCTCCATGTGTACGATCCCGCACCCGGTCGCGGTAAAGGCACACGAGCTTTTTATGGAGACGAACCTCGGAGACCCCGGACTCTTTCCCGGGACCGCATCGCTTGAACGGCTGCTCATTGAGCGGTTCGGTACGCTCTTCCACCAAAAGGACGCCGGGGGTTATGCAACCTCGGGGGGTACCGAGTCCAATATCCAGGCGCTCCGGCTCGCAAAAGCCCTCCGGCACGCGGGAGCCCCCAACGTCATCGTCCCGGTGTCCGCTCACTTCTCGTTCAAGAAGGCCTGCGACATCCTCGGCCTCGAAATACGGAGCGTACCGCTCGGCCCCGACAGGCGGATGTCTGCCGACAGGGCAGCAGAGCTCATCGATAAAAACACTATCTGCATGGTCGGCGTCGCCGGCACCACCGAGTACGGCATGGTTGACCCGATTGCCGATCTGGCAAAGATCGCCTGCCAGCACGATCTCTTCCTGCACGTGGACGCGGCGTTTGGCGGCATGGTGATCCCGTTTCTCGATAAACAGATCCCCTTTGATTTTGCCCTGCCCGGCGTGACGACCATTGCTGTCGACCCGCACAAGATGGGCATGAGCACAATCCCGGCCGGCTGTCTTTTGACCCGGGAGCCGGACATGCTCGACGCGCTCAACATTGACACCCCGTACCTCACGGTAAAAAAGGAGTATACGCTCGCCGGTACCCGTCCGGGGGCCCCGGTTGCAGGAGCCCTTGCAGTGCTCGATTACCTCGGTATTGAGGGGATGAAAGCCGTCGTTGCCGGCTGCATGAAAAATACCCGGCGCCTCATCGCCGGCATGGGAACACTCGGTATCGAGGCGGCTGCGACTCCGGATGTGAACGTGGCAACTTTTGTCTGCGAAAAGGCCCCGTCCCCGTGGAAGGTTTCGTGGACAAGGAACGGCCACCTGAGGATCGTCTGCATGCCACATGTGACCCGCAACAGTATTGAGGCATTTTTAAAAGATTTTGGTGATATGCATGCTTGACCAACTGGTAAAATCCCTTGAATCATGCCCGATGGTGAAACGGGGTGAGTACAACTACTTCATCCACCCGATCACCGATGGCGTCCCGCTCGTTGACCCCGCCCTGCTGCGCGATGTGTGCAGTGCGATGATTAAAGTTCTCGACCTCAACAATGTCGACAAGATCGTGGTTGTCGAGGCAATGGGCATCCACATCGGGGCGGTGCTCTCGGTGATGACCGATATCCCCATGACCGTTATGCGCAAACGGGAGTATAAACTCCCTTGCGAGGTGCCCGTCCACCAGAAGACCGGCTACTCGAAAGGGGAACTGTACCTCAACGGCGTATACAAAGGTGACCGGGTCGTGATCATCGATGACGTTGTGAGCACGGGAGGCACGATGCGGGCACTTCTTGCGGCACTTGAGATCGCCGGCGCTGAAGTAAAAGACGTCTGCATCGTGATCCAGCGCGGCGATCCCGACATCGGGAGGCCGTACAAGTCGCTGGTGAAGATCAATGTCACCGACCAGGTGCATGTGGTTGAGCGGCACATCTGACCTTACGGAAAAACTCAAAAAACGCGGGGCGCACAAGGTCGCCCTCCAGTTTCCCGAAGGGCTCAAACGGCAGGCAGCATCCATCACCTCAGACCTGAAGGATGCAGGATTCGAGGTTATTATCAGTGGCGATCCCTGCTACGGCGCCTGCGATCTCGCGATCGACACCCTTGAATACGGGAATGCAGATGTACTCGTGCATTTTGGGCATGCACCTGTTGACAAGAGGGAGAACGTCCTCTTCGAGCCATGGACGGTTAACTTCGACGTTTCAGTCCTCGAAAAAGCCCTGCCGCTGCTGAAGGAGAAGACCGTCGGCCTTGTCACCACGGTCCAGCACGCCCCGCTCATCCCGGCAATGGAAGCATTTCTCGCATCGCACGGCCATGACGTCCGGGTCGCCGATGGCACCGGGCGCACTCCGCTACGGGGGCAGGTGCTTGGGTGCAGTTTTGCCGTGGCAAAATCAACCGGGGCCGGCGAGACTCTCTTTGTCGGCACCGGTCTTTTCCACCCGATCGGTATTGCGCTTGCGACAAAGACCCGGGTGATCGCACTCGATCCCCTCACCGGCACTGCACAGGAAGTCAGCGCAGACACGCTCCTGCGCCGGCGGTTTGCGGTTATGGAAAAAGCCCGGGGCGCACGGAGCACCGGCATTATCGTAAGCACGAAAAGCGGCCAGCAGCGCCGGGCACTTGCGGAACGGCTCGCGGCACTTTCACCCGGGGCTGTCATCGTCACCATGCGCGAGGTGAACCCGGACGAACTGCTCAATCTCGGGTTCGACTGCTACGTGAACACCGCGTGCCCCAGGCTTGCCTACGATGACCAGGTCCGGTTCAAAAAACCTGTCCTTTCCCCGCAGGAGTTCGAGATCCTCTGCGGTGTGCGGACATGGGATGACTACACCATTGACGAGATCATATGAAACTCAGGCAGCTGGAGATGGCATTGCAGCGCTGCGCCGGGTTTACCGCACCCCGGGTCGCTTTGGAGCAGTACCAGACGCCGGCCACCCTTGCAGCCCGGCTCCTCTATGATGCGTACACGAACGGCGACATCGAGGGGAAGTCAGTCTGCGATCTCGGGTGCGGGACCGGGATCCTTGCGATCGGGGCCGCACTCCTCGGCGCGAAAACTGTGCAGGCGGTCGATCGTGACCCTGCCGCCATCCGCACCGCACAGGAGAATGCCACCCTGCTTGGCGCTGATGTTGACTGCATCGTGGCCGACATTGCCGGGGGGGAGGCCAGCTTCCTTGCTGAACGGATCGGCCCCTGCGACACCGTGGTCATGAACCCGCCCTTTGGCGCCCAGAAACAGAAAGTGCATGCAGACCGGCCATTCATCGACTGCGCCCTTGCGATTGCACCGGTCACGTACGGTATCTTCAATGCGGGCTCGACCCCCTTTGTTGAGGCCTACATTATGGGAAGAGGAACAGTTACAGGGCGGGTCAGCGGAAGTTTCCCGATAAAACGGTCGTTTGTATTCCATACAAAAGACGTGCAGGAGATCTCTGTTGAGATCCTCAGGCTTGCGCGGACCGGATCTGTATCATTCCGGGCCAATCAGGAAAACCCGGTTTAACGGGGCTTTTTTAGAAAACGGCAAACTCTTATATTGTCGAATTTAGAGAGATTGTAGCGGAGATTCAAAATTATGGATAAAACTGGAATTGCTGCACTGATTGTTGGTATTGTACTGCTGGTACTCGGGGCTTATGCGATCTGGGCGTTCCTGCCCGATGTCATCATTGCGGTCAAGGGCCTCATCGGTATCGTCGTGCTCCTTGCAGGACTCATGCTCATCATCTTCGGGATCCTCATCTTCAAGGAATAACTCTTTTTACGATCAGTTCATTTCACACCATGTGCTTAACCAGCGCACTGGAGTAATCCGGGAATGCTTAAAAAAAAGGCTGCCTGTTGTTGTGCAGTTATACTTTCACGATAATGCACTGCGAGGCCGCGGTCTCAACCACCGGCTCGGGCTTGTCGGAGAAGTACTCATCCACGGCTTTCCGTACACCCGGTACCGTCAGGTAATCGTGGGAGAGGATGACACCGCCCGGACTCATGCGGGGATAGAAGAATTCAAGGCATTTTTTCGTGCTCTCGTAGGTGTCCACGTCAAGGTTGACGAGTGAAAAATGCTTGTCTTTTACCGGATCCGACGTATCAGGGAAGATACCCTTGTACAGGAAGACATTCTTCTCCTGCGCAAGATAGGCCTTGACATTGTCATAGGATGCGGCAAATTTTCCCTCGTAAAACGGCCAGACCTGATCCACATCGTCGACTTTGGGCAGGCCGGCAAACGTATCGAAGAGGTGGAGGGCACGATCTCCCTTTGCAGAGCAACCACTTCGTTCGGACTGAGATGATAGCGAACCGAGGTGTCAAGCTTGATTCCGAGGCCATTCACCGCAATCACATCAAGCAACTCATCGTGGCTCATCGAACGGAGGTCGTAGACGTACATGTCGCCGTCGCGCTCGTAGCC
>JBEKTA010000043.1:0-9288 GCA_049516515.1 Methanoregula sp.
CGACCAGGATGCGCAGCTCCACCTCGTACTCGTCGATGATGTACCGGTAGGACTGTTCGAACTCTTTTAAGTAAAACGGGGGATCGGTAAGAAAAGGTCTGGTCTCCTCTTTTTGCGGTACTGGTGCTCCCATGATCTTCCTAACAGAATCGTTTACGCACCAGATGAAACAACCGGTCACCGGTACTTTGTCCCGCGCCTCTCAAGGAAGAATCCGAGGGTCCCATCAGGAAGCCTCTGGCCATGGGCCGTCGGCCCGGTGCAGACAAACCCGTTCTTTTCCAGAACTCTTATGGATGCCCCGAGTTCCGGGTAGGTTGTTGCTATGATCCGTGCGATACGCCCGTCTGCGAAGATCACTGGGATCAGGTGCCGCACTGCCTCGGTCGCGTAACCCTGCCCCTGGAACCTGTCCAGTACCGCATACCCGATCATGACCGTGTCCGGTACGTTTAAGGCAGACCCGATCCCACCACTCCCGATGAGGACGCGCCCGTTCTCATCCGGTGTATCCAGCACCCAGTACCAACAGGAAAAGAATGGATCGGTCTTTGCCGACATCATCCGGATGAACTCTGTAAGTACCTCGTCGTTCATCTCATCGGGCGGCCATCCGGCAGGCACCGTTGCATCCAGCAGCCGGGCGAGCGCTGCATGGTCGTGGAGATCGCTTTTGAGAATCTCCACTGTTGCCGGGATCAGGTCGAGCCGTTCTGTCCGTATACGCAGTGCAGTCATAATGATGTTCCAGTTTCGGTTTTACTTCCTTCTCCATGAGGACCTGAACGTTGATGATATTATCGGACCCCGGCCGACTACTTCCAATGCCGCCCCCGTGCTCCTTTCGGGCCGGAATGCCGAGCTCTGCAAGCGGTTGACCCGGTGTCTCCTCTATCCTGAACCGTCGGGGCGGTTCACCGATGAATGAGCGGTCCATCTTATCATCGCAAAATACACATGAACTGCCGGGTCCACTTGATGTATCTGAGTAACACCTGCCGTAGCATTGACAACGCCAGAACCGTCTGGTTTTTCTCTGTGTGCAGGTACATATTTTAGCGGAACGGCAAACCAAAGAAATTGGATGATGAAGGGCATGAGATGGTACTTCTGGATCGTGCTTGTGTTGTTCGTATGCATAGTCTGTGCCGGTTGTGTCTCATCCCCGGTCCCGAATACTGCAATCACGGTCACGAGTGATGACCTCGACTCGTTTACCCCGGTAAATGTCGGTTCTGTCGATTTCTACACTGCCGACTTCCAGCTCGAGAACCCCACCAACCGGACATTTGAAAATATCGAAGCCGAGGTCACCTTGATGCCGGTCACGGCATACTGCCACTCCCAGTCGGCAACGTTTGATGTCCCGTCAATGACACCTAAAGAAAAAGTGGCCGAACATTTCTCCTTTTCAGAGTTTGCCGACCTTGACTGTGCCTATAACTTCACCTCTTTGGTGACCTCTGATCAGGATTAGGATCTCGTTTGGGCAGTCGGACTCTCTTATTTAGTTCTGCGTCATGACAAATCGGGACGAACCTGATCACAGCAGGAGGAGTCCCTGATGGTTCGAAAAAAGCGTGAAAAACGGGCCAGATCGGCAGACCCGCCACGTTTTTTTTAGGATTGGCTCTTCCGGAACACGCCCATGAAGAGGCACTCATCCGCCGCAATCGTATCGACTCCGACCTGATCCCCGATCGGCATACCGAGGCCCCGAACGATGGCGGCGGGAGTACATTCGTCTGCTTCACCCATCACGAGTTCGGCTGCGGATGCGATGTTGTCCGCGACCGCCCGTTTTGTCACTTCCAGCTTGCGGCCGAAGAGGTCGCTTCGTCCACGGTCATCGATGACCGAGGTGATGCCGGCACAGCCGATGGCGACCCCGGAACACCCGAGGCGCATCGCGTGGGTCCGGCTGTCGATGACCAGCACCCCGATTTTTATCCCGCACTGCTGTTCGATCTCGTTGCGGATACGAAGCGCGCTTCCGTTCGGATCGGCTGGCAGGGGGGTGATGCAGCCCGGCGGGGCGTTTGAGGCATCCACACCGGCATTGGGGAGGAGCGTGCCCTGTTTCATGCAGAGCAGGAAACCGGGGATACCGCCGACCACCGAGTCGCTCTCGGCAAGGACGACCTCCACGGTCCGGGGATCCATGTGGTATTTTTCTGCCAGTTCCCGTGCATGCGGGGACGGGGTGACCGAATCGAGCCGGACAACATTACCCTCGGCTGTTGCGACCGCGGTCTCAGCGAGGATGAGGATATCGCCCTCATGAAAACCGCCGCAGGTTTTCTTTGCCGCATCGATAATCCGGTCCGTAAACGGATCGTGGGGCGTAATGATGCCGGTAGAGAGCCCGATCACGGTAAAAGAGGTATTCATTTACGCCTTCACCATGCGCTCGTATACTTTCATGATGTCACGAGTGGCTGCCACATCATGCGCCCGGACAATCGATGCGCCTTTTTTCAGGAGTTCCATGGTGACCGCAAGAGTACCCGGCAGCCGTTCGGCTGGATCGCGGTCGAGGAGCATCCCGATAAACGTCTTCCGTGATACGGCAGCGAGCACCGGGCGGTCAAAGCGCAGGAACTCGTCGAAGTGCCGGCACAGCTCCCAGTCATCCTCGATCGAGCGCATCGGAGTCCAGATGCCGATACCGGGATCGAGCACATAGTTGTCCACGCCTGCCGCCTCGCACCGCTTCATGACCCCCGCAAGCGAGGCGAGGGTCTCGTTAATGCCGACCGGGTCTCCCGGTAACCGGTTTGTGGCCATTAAAAATGCGGGAAGCCCGGCGTCCGCGACCTTTTTCGCATATGAGGGGGAGACAAAACCACTGATATCGTTTGCGGCGTGGATCTCATGCTTCAGGCAGACATCGAGCACGCCCGGGTGCATAGTGTCGACCGAGAGCGTGATACCACTCCCGTCAAGTTCCTTAAGGGCGTCTTCTATGCGGTCTGCCTCCATTTTCCCGCTGATCGCCTGGGTGTTCGGGGCTGTGCTCCGTGCGCCGATATCGATCATATCAGCGCCCTGCTCAATCATCGCAACTGCAGTCGCGTGGATCTTCTCGGTTGGTGTATATGACCCGAAGTAAAATGACTCATCGCTGCAGTTGATGACACCCATCAGCCGGGGTGGGGCATCTCCGCCGATCTCAATCTTATTAACCCGGCAGGACTTCATTCCATCCTCGTCGCTGCGGCAAAGGTGTTCTCCATAAGCGTTGCAATGGTCATGGGGCCGACACCGCCGGGGACCGGGGTGATTGCCGATGCAATCTCTTTTACCACGTCAAAGTCTACGTCTCCGACAAGTTTCCCGTTCAACTGGTTGATGCCGACATCGATCACGACCGCGCCGGGTTTTACCATCTCCGGTGTGACAAAATGTGCCTTCCCTATTGCGGAGACAAGAATATCTGCCCGTTTAAGTTCAGCCGGAAGGTCACGGGTTTTGCTGTGGCAGATGGTTACGGTCGCATCGGCATTGGTGAGGAGCGCCGCCATCGGACGCCCGACATCGATGCTCCGGCCGGCAACGACCGCCCGGGCACCGGCAATGGGGATATGGTATTCCTTAAGCAGGGTTATGATTCCCGTGGGCGTGCAGGGAGTAAACCCGGGTTTCCCGCTCATCAGGAGGCCAAGGCTTGTCGGGTGGAACCCGTCCACGTCTTTTTCGGTCCTGACCGCGGAGATGACTTTATCAGTATCGATCTGCTTTGGGAGCGGGAGCTGGACAAGGATACCGTTGATCTCCGGGTCCTTGTTGAGCCGGGTAATGGTCTCAAGCACCTTCTGCGTGGTGGCGTCGCCCGGGCATTCGATCCCGACCGACCCGATGCCCACCCGTTCGCAGGCACGGTGCTTCATGCGAACATACATCTGCGAGGCCGGGTCGCCACCTACGATGACCGTGGCAAGCCGGGGGTACAGCCCTGACTCCCCGATCGCCTCCTTGAGGAGTTCGAGCCGCTTTTCCGATACCGCTTTCCCGTCGAGGATGATGCCCATTGCTGTACCCCTCAAAAAATGAGATCTCAAATTATACTGTTGGGTAAATCGGGAACTTTTGTGCCATCGCGGTGACTTCCCGGTTGACCGTCTGGATCAGCGTCTCGTTCTTGATATCTTTTACGACCGCAGAGATCCAAGTGCCGATCTGGCGCATCTCGGCCTCTTTCATGCCCCGTGAGGTGACGGCCGGGGTGCCGATCCGGAGACCGCTCGTGATAAACGGACTCTTCGTCTCGTTCGGGATCGTGTTCTTGTTCACCGTGATAGCGGCTTTACCCAGCGCTACTTCTGCTTCAAGACCGGTCAGGTGCTGGTTGGTGAGATCGATGAGCATCAGGTGGTTGTCAGTACCGCCTGAGACGAGCCGGATGCCGTTGTTCATCAGGGTCTCTGCAAGGACCTTGGCATTCTTTACGATCTGCTTGTTGTATTCCTTGAAGGAAGGCTTGAGTGCCTCCTCGAAACAGACTGCCTTTGCCGTGATCGTGTGCATCAGGGGGCCTCCCTGCATGCCCGGGAAGACCGCCTTGTCGATCGCCTGGGCGTACTCGCTGTTACACATGATCGCGCCGCCCCGGGGCCCGCGAAGGGTCTTGTGGGTGGTGGTGGTCGTGAAGTTGACCACGCCGACCGATGTCGGGTGGATGCCGGCCGCGACAAGCCCGGCAATGTGGGCGATATCGGCCATACAGTAGGCGCCGACATCATCGGCGATCTCCTGGAACGCCTTGAACTCGATCGTGCGGGGGTAGGCGGATGCACCGCAGACGATGATCTGCGGTTTCTCTTTCTTTGCCATCTCTCCTACTGCACCGTAATCGAGCATCTCGGTCTTCGGGTCGACGCCGTACTGGGCGACCTGGTAGAACTTACCCGTGAAACTGACCGGGGAGCCGTGAGAAAGGTGGCCGCCCTGGTTGAGCTTCATGGAGAGGATCTTCTCTCCCAGCTTCATGTACGCAAAATAAACCGCCATGTTCGCCTGGGTGCCCGAGTGAGGCTGGACGTTTGCATGCTCCGCACCGAAGAGTTTTTTCAACCGGTCGCGGGCAAGGTTCTCGGCCATATCATGGAACTCGCAGCCGCCATAGTACCGCTTTCCCGGGTAACCCTCGGCATACTTGTTGGTCATAATAGACCCCATTGCCTCGAGCACCGCACGGCTGACAATATTTTCGGACGCGATCAGTTCGAGCCCGTTTGTCTGGCGGAGCCGTTCCTTCTCAATGATATCTGCTATTTCTGGATCAGTTTGGGAAAGATACGACATATGCACAAAGGTTGGTTTGGATCAGGTAATACCTTTTCTTAAGATAAGCGCAGGGATGGCAGGACCCTGGTGGAAAAAGACATGTATCCCCGGTTTTTGCGGGGTGCATACCTGATACGGGAGGCGCGTTGGGCACGGATCGGGAGATTCCTGGGGGTCTGTACCCTGTTTTTTGGGAAAAAAGAAGCACAAACCTTTTTTTCTCATCCGCAGATCACTACTATTATTAATAAGGAGTGCGCCGCACCAGTATATATCCAAGTTATACAGGTATGGCATGGTTCAACCGGATGCAAAGATCAGGTACTTAGAGTTCGAACTTGAAGAAAAGGAGAAAATGGTCAAAATGATGGAAAGTTCAGGAAGCGGTGCAGGTGAAGACCGCGTTGCCGCGCTCGAAAAGAAGGTCAACGAGATGGAAGCGCTGGTAAAGGGGCTCACCCAGGAGCTCCTCGACCTCAAGTCCATAGCGATGAAGATGTCCAAGCAGACCGAGGAACGCAGCCGCCAGGAACTCAAACGCGTACAGCCGATCGTCCAGGGCTCGCAGGTGCCCGGCGCGGTTGCCGGTGGCGCTGCGCCCCAGCAGGGTGGAAGCACGGTTGTCATAAGGAAAGGTTCCCGTGTTGCGGATGCTGAACCGGAAGCCCCGGCAGAGCCCGCGATGGACATGATCATGCAGACTGACGGGACGATGAAGCTCGAGCCCCGGCGCGGGGAAAAGGACTACATCGTCGCATCTGCCGGCTACGGGCGGAACAAGAAAGGAGTTTCGGCAAAGCCCAAGCAGAGCGATCTGATCTACGCAGTGGAAGAAGACAAGTCCGATGCAGCAAAGAAGTAAGGACAACGAGGAGCCGGATCTTTGCACATCACAGAGCTGGAGATAGATAATTTCAAGTCTTTTTCAAAAAAGACAAAGATCCCCTTTTTAGAGGGTTTCACCGTAATATCAGGCCCGAACGGCTCCGGGAAGAGCAATATCATCGATTCAGTCCTTTTTGTCCTCGCACTTTCGAGTTCCCGCAACCTGCGTGCCGAGAAACTCACCGATCTTATTAACCTTAACTCCGGGAAGAACACCGCCGAGGTCGCTATCGAGTTTTCCGACGGGACGAAGATCCGCCGACGGATCAAACGGACGGGGAACGGTTATTACAGCTATAATTACCTGAATGACCGGCTCTGCAAGCAGAGCGACATTGTCGATCATCTGGCAAAGTTCGGCATCATCCCGCACGGTTATAACGTCGTGATGCAGGGTGACGTGACCCGGATCATGGAGATGAGCGACAACGAGCGCAGGAAGATCATCGACGAGATCGCCGGTGTCTCCGAGTTCGATACCAAAAAGCAGCAGTCGCTCTCCGAGCTTGATGTAGTAAGGGAGCGCATCGAGCGCGAGGAGCTCCTGCTCATCGAACTTTCCAAACGGGCAAACGAACTCAAGAAAGAGCGCGAACACGCGCTCGAATACCAGAAGTGGCAAAAAGAGCTCGGTTTCTACCAGGGATGCCGGTCGGTCGCCCAGCTCCACGACAAGGAGAAGGAACGGGCCACGCTCCTTGCTTCTTCCGAAGATCAGAAAATCAAGATCTCCCGGGTTGAGGCAGACCGGGGTCTTGAGGAGAACGAACTTGCCTACCTCAAGGCCGACCTCGCGGATGTCGACGAGCTCATCAACAAAAAAAGCGGGCCCGACTACCTGAAACTGATCGCGGACCTTGAAGAGGCAAAAAGCGGGATCAAGCTCGCTGAGCAGACGATCGCCCGGCTCAAAAAGGACAAGGAGGCCAACCTTGAAGCGATCAACCGGGTCTTTGCGGACACCAAACGGGCTGAGGCGCGGGTTGCGGAACTCTCCGACCAGATCCGCACGCTCACCATCGACCGCACGAACATCGCGATGGAAGTAGCGACCTCAAAGGCACAGCTGGAGAAGGTCGAGACCGAGATCCGGCAGTATTCCTCCGATACCGAGGAATCCCGGCAGAAACTCTTCGCGCTGATGGAGGAGGCGGAGACAAAAAAAGGCGAGCGGTCCACCATCCTCCACCAGCAGGACATGCTCATCGAGAAGAGCCGGATGCGGACGAGCGAGCTCGAACGCCTCATCGCGCTCCAGAAACAGCTCGACGAGGAGTACGCGGCAAAGCAGGAGCAGTTGTCCGGGAACGAAAAGGAGATCGCAGCTTTTACCGGCCAGAAAAAGGAGCTCGACCGCAACCTCTCGGAGCTGGAGAGCGGCCTTTTTGCCCAGCGCTCGTCTCTTGAACGGCTGCGCGGGGAGATGAGAGATGCCGAGCAGGACGCGATCCGGCTCGAAGCCGCCCAGCAGGCCCGGGGCGAGTCCGGGGGAAAGGCGATCGAGGCGGTCAGGGCTATGGAAGGTGTCCACGGCACGATTGCCGACCAGGGCCGGGCACCTCCGGAGTACGCGACGGCACTCAATGTCGCTGCGGGCAACAAGCTCCAGTTTGTGATCTGTGACACCGACCAGATCGCGGCCGATGCGATCCGGTACTTAAAAGACGAGCGGCTCGGGCGGGTGACCTTCCTCCCGTTAAACAAGCTCCGGCCCCCCACGCTCCCGCCGGTGAAGGAACCCGGGGTCGTCGACTATGCGGTTAACCTCCTCGACTACGACCCCATATACGACCGGGCGTTTGCCGTGGCGCTTGGGGCGACGGTTGTTGTCGATACCCTTGAGAGGGCCCGCAAACTGATCGGGAAGTACCGGATGGTCACCCTCGAAGGCGAACTGCTCGAAAAGAGCGGGGCGATGACCGGCGGTTCGGCAAAGAAGC
Source organism: Methanoregula sp. (assembly GCA_049516515.1). Taxonomy (GTDB): domain Archaea; phylum Halobacteriota; class Methanomicrobia; order Methanomicrobiales; family Methanospirillaceae; genus Methanoregula. Next base: position 8,112 of record JBEKTA010000043.1, read on the forward strand.
CGGCGCGGGGATTCGGGGCTGCCGTTGACGACGAGATCGTCAGGATCCGCTCGCACCTTGCCGAACTTTCAAGCGAGGCATCGACCCTTGAAGCGGGTGTCAAGCGCATGACCGAAGAGGTCGATGGCAAGCGGGCGTTAAGAAACGAGATCGACCAGAACGTGGCCCGGTCCGGGGCGGTCACCGAGGAGTATACCCGGCGGTTCGAGGCGATCACGGTCGAGAAGCAGACGATCGAGGCGGCGGTCGCCCGACAGAAAGAGGAGACCGGGAACAGCGCCGCAGAGCTTGGCGCACTCGAAGGGGAACTCGACAAGGTCACCGAAGCGCTGAACGCGATCACGGCAAAGATCGACGCGATCAAAAAGAAGCTCGACGATACCAACATCCCGGCGCTTACCGACCAGATGGAGAAGAAGAAGAAAGAGATCGAGGAAGCGGAACGGCGCCTGCGGAACAAGGAGGCGGACATGAACGACGCCTCCCGCGAACGACAGCATTTCACGGCCCGGACCGGGGAACTCTCAGAGGAACGCACCCGGCTGGACGAACGCAACCGGCAGATCGATGCGGAGATTGTCGGATCCAACGGGCAGATCGCAGCCCACAAGTCCGTGATTGGCGCACTCGAAGAGAAGCAGAAAGAGTTCTCCGGGGAACTCGAAGGCCTGCGGAAGAAGCGTGCCGAAGTGTCTGAGAGTATCCACGCTTCGGAAACAAAACTGATGAAGTTCGATAACGACAAGGAACGGTTCACGATCCAGCTTGTCGCCCTTGAGGAGCGGGCAGGGGTACTTGCGGCCGAGATCGCCGCACTCACCGCCCAGATCGGCGATATCAGGACCGACATCACCCTCACGGAGATCGAAGGAAAGATTGCCGATGCTGAACTTGCCATCCACAAGATCGGCGCCGTCAACATGCTCGCGATCGAGGAGTACGAGAAGATCCAGCGGCAGGTTGACGAGAGAACGGAGCGGAAAGACACCCTCTCAAAGGAGCGGGAGACCTTAATCGAACGCATCCAGAAATACGAGCAGATGAAGTTCGAGGCATTTATGACCGCGTTCAAGGCAATCGATGCCAACTTCCGGGAGATCTTTGCCCGGCTCACGAGTGGCAGCGGGAACCTCATCCTCGAAAACGAGGAGGACCCGTTCACCGGCGAGGGCGAGGC
>JBEKTA010000044.1:0-9287 GCA_049516515.1 Methanoregula sp.
AAGGTAAAGGACCGCGATGTAAAATGCGCTGGCGACGTATACCTGTAACAACAGGGTGAAATCCGGGAAAGCCAGGCCATACAGCAGGAAGTGCAGACAGGAGGCCACCCCCAATATCAGAGTTGCCAGGAAAAAGAGGGCGGAAAGCAAAAGAGCCTGATTTGTATTGAGGACCAGAAAGCCCAGGATAAAGACAAAAGGAAGCCAGAGCGTAAAGATCGGGCCGAATGAACCATTTATAAAGGTGATCGTCATGATGATCGAGGCGAATTCAACCAGCGCGTAAGACAATACAATTCCATAAAGGATCAATTCAAAAGTACGCAACTGGATGACCTGGCGCCAGTACAAAACAGCCATAAGAAGAAAGACCGTTGCGAGCAGCGGCAGGATAAATTTATTTGCAACCGTTATATTATTTTGTAAGAGGCCAAAAGCCCACACAGCCAGCAAGCTAAGGACGCCGACAGGTGTTCCGATCAGGAATACTTTGCGTTTAGCGGCTTCAATGGGATCGTTTTGTGGTTTCCCGCTGTTAAGAATCTTGTTGTCAGTCATATACCGATGAAAGTTATTTCCCTATATTAATCAATTTTCACTTTTACGAAAAACCTTGACTATTCCCTGTTCCTTCCCAATCCACCTTTGGTTATAACCCAGTATACATCGAATATCTTTTGGGCACAACCTATTTTTTCTCCACATCCACCCACATCCCGATTCCATCCGTTGAGACCTCGATCCAGCCATTCCAATCGGTGCGCAGGAGGGTGGTGCCGGCCAATTCATCCAGGACGGACTGTTCGGGCAGGCCATCCGGGTCGCCGGCCGCAACGGACAGGATGGCAAGAGGCGGGTGCAACGCTGCGATCCATTCGGGCGGGTTGACCTGGGCGAAACCCGAATCGGCCAGAAGCAGCACGCTTACCCGGCCGATCTTAATCCCATTGTCCAATTCAGCCAGCGTATCGAAATTCATGCCGACCGGCAGCAGCGCCCGGAAGCCCTGCCATTCCACCAGCAGCACCGCCCCGCGCGGCGAAACGCTAACGACCTTAAGCGTGGCGCCCTGGCCCAGGTCGAGGAAAGCGTCGCTAAAGGCGGGGGTGACCGGGATGGCATGGTCCGTCAGCCAGAGGTTGAGCTGGTCGGCAGGAATGACGACCGCGATGGCAAGCGTGGCAAGGACGGTACAAATGACGATGATAAATGCCGAGAGTGCCATGGCCCGGGGGAAATCCTTCTGGGGGTCCCGGGTCTCCAGAGCGTGGAACCCTGCCATCTCCATGCCGGCAAAGAGCAGGACAATAGTGGCAAAGAACGGCAGGGTGCTCATGTCAATCGACGGGATCATCGCCCCAAACGAGAAGGGCGGGAGGACCAGCGTCTGGCCGGACCCGAGCCACCAGACCCCGAGCAGGATGATCAGGACCGCCGGGATGATACTCCCGAGAATGACCCCGATATTACTGAACTTGGCTGACAGTTCTTCCCCGAAGTACGCGATGGCCGTGGTACCCCAGAAGGCGATCATCATCACGCTGAACATGTACCACGGGTTGGCCGCGAGGCCGGGCGTGAGGGCAAATGCGAGCGTGGACGCGATAAACGAGAGGACGGTCGGGAACCAGACGAGGTTGTTCGACCACTCGCAGAAGAGGGCGGTAAATCCCCCTTTCTCGCCGAACGCCTGCTTGACCCACGCATAGACGCCGCCGCCCTCCGGCCACCCGGTCGCCAGTTCGGCACCGGCAAGGGAGATGGGGATCAAAAAGAGGATGGCACCCAGCACGTACCAGCCGATACACGACCACCCGTAGATCGCCATGGAGGGAAAATTCCTGATACTCAGCACGGCCGCAACGTTTATCATGGCGAGAGCAAAGAGGCCGAGCACCTTTTTTGAGGGAAGACCGCTTGTCTTCCCGGCTGTATCTTCACTCATCGTTTCTTCTCCTTTTTCTTTTCCTTAAGACAGATCATCATGTACTCACCTTTGATATTCTCGATCCCGTGGGTATCGTGTTCAAAGCCGGGGAAGCACCGGTCAAACTCCTGCAGGGTGAGGAGGTACTGGAGGACCGGCCCGCTCTTTTGTCCCGTCCGCTCACCCGGTGCAAGGAGGGGGATGCCCGGGGGATAGGGGACGATACCCGTTGCCACGATCCGGTTTGCGGCTTTTGCGACGGGGACCTGCTCTACCTCATCCTTGACCAGCTGCCGGTACGCTTCCGCGTAGGTGACGGCGGGTTCGGGCAGGAGCGAGAACGCCTCCTGGAGCAGCCCGCACATCCTGCGATCTTTTTTAAATCCGTGCATTTCGGCGACAAGTGCCTGCAACCTCATGCCACCGTAGCGGTCCGGCCACTTTTCTGTGAGGTCCGGGAAAACTTCCGCGAGCGGGGCGTTCTCGTCATACAACCGTTTGAACTCGAAGAGCTCGGTAATGAGCGTCCCCCACTTGCCCTTCGTAATACCCATCGAGAAGAGGAACAGGATCGAATAATCGCCGGACTTCTCGTTGATGATGCCCCGGGTGTCGAGGAACTTCACGACGACTGCTGCCGGGATCCCCCAGGGAGCGAGCGTGCCGTCCTCGTTTACGCCCGGCGTGAGCACGGTGACCTTGATCGGGTCGAGCATGCAGTAATTGTCCGGCAGGCTGTCAAACCCGTGCCATTTCTCGCCCGGGTGCAGCACCCAGCAGGAGGGCGTGCTCCTGAGCGTTTCGATCGCTGCATCGGCAAACGCGACCTTCTTTTTTGTCTTCGGGTCGGTGATCGTTGCCGGCTGCCACATGGGGAACCACCAGTCGGCTTTGGTCTTGCCGGTCCCGACGACCTTTCCGATCCGGGCCATGGTGCGCCGGAACCGGATCGCTTCATCGATGGACTCGGTCGTGAGCAGCCGCCCGGACGGCCCGTCCATCATTTTAGAGGAAACGTCCAGAGACGCGATGATCGTGTAGAGCGGGGAGGTAGAGCTGTGCATCATGAACCCCTCGTTGAACCGGGAGTGCTCGATCGGGACCCGGCCGTTTCTGACATGGATCATGGACGCCTGAGAGAGGGCAGCAAGCAGTTTGTGGGTCGACTGGGTGGCAAAGACCGTCGGGCCGTTCTTGTCCCGCACACCGTCCCGCATGGCAAACCGCTCGCGGTAGAGCGGGTTGAACCGGGCATAACCGTACCACGCCTCGTCGAAGTGGATGCTGTCGACACTCTTTCCCAGCAGATCTTCTACTTCAGTTGCATGGTAACAGAGGCCGTCGTAGGTCGAGTTGGTGATGATCGCATGGACCGGTTTTTTGTCCGGCAGGTCTTTTGCAAGCGGGCAGGCAGCAATCTTAGATTTTATCGCTTTTGGCGACATCTCGGCTGGTGGGATCGGGCCGATGATACCGTACCGGTTCCGTGTCGGGATCATGTACACGGCAACGGAGTGGGTCATGGTAAGGGCATGCTCTGCGGACTTGTGGCAGTTCCGGTCAACGAGGACCACATCGTCCTTGGTGACCCGGCCAAAGAAGACGATCTTGTTTGCCGTGGACGTACCGTTCGTGACAAAATAGGTCATGTCGGCGCCGAACACTTTTGCCGCGTACCGTTCGGCCTCGCCGACCGGGCCTGAATGGTCAAGGAGCGACCCGAGTTCCCCCACCGAGATGGAGAGATCGGAGCGGAAGAGCTGCTCGCCAAAGAAATTAAAAAACCGCCTTCCCGCCGGTGTCTTCCGGAACGCGGTGCCGCCGGCATGGCCGGGCGTGTGCCAGGAATATTCAAAGTCCTTCGAGAACTTTACCAGTTCTCCGAAAAATGGCGGAAGCAGCCGTTCCTGGTACCGTTTTGCCGCAGCCTTGATACGCCCGGCGATAAATTCCGGGGTATCTTCCATCACGTAGATGTACTCGCTGATCTCCTTGATGACCTCCACCGTGAGCGAGATCGGGGGCTCGCTTGTGGGTTCTGCCATCAAAAAGATCGGGATATCTTCATTGACGCTGCGGATCTGGCGGAGCAGCGCGAGCGTGTCCTTGTGCGTCTCTACTGACTGGTTGCCAAGGTTCCAGTTAATAAGGATGCAGCTGACCAGGGGGAGGTTCGCATACGCGGCCCGGGCATCGGCCGGTGATGCGACGTCGGCGACAAAGATGCCAAACTCCTCGAGACCGGTGATGATCCGTTTTATGGCTCTCCCGTGAGGTGTTTCAGTGTGGATCGCGTCATCGACTATGGCGACCACGAGACGTTCCTCGTTATTCATACGGCGCTCCCAGGGAGCCCGGGAATATGCCGCAGGTCCTGCGGGTTCTTACTCCTGCTCATAGGCTCCGTTTTGGATATACTTCCATTTAAATAATTGGAAATTATGTCAAGGAATCGATACTAAAAAATGCCCGTACAAGAGGGACCGGAACACTGCCGTAATAGTAAGGAGTTAAAAAATATCGGACAGGGAGCCGTCCGGGTTCAGGACAAAGGTTGAGCCGCACCCATCAGGCCCCGAGCAGAGGCAGAAGTGCCCGTCTTCCCCGAGGTCTTCGTGTATTATAACTGTGTCTTCCCGCTGGCAGACGGGACATGCAGGAAGTTTATGGTGAACCATTCTTGTCAACAATGTTGATCGGGAAATAAAAAAGAGGTTGCGGTTGCGGCAGCCCGGATCAGTAGTTCCCCTGTATTCCCGTCAGGTGCCGCTGAGTTCTGTTGCACAGGCACTGAGGTATTCGGATTTTTTCTCGTGCGGAAACGTTCATCCCATCGTACCCCCACATACACCATGAAGACCATGATCCACATCCCCACCGCTGTCACTGCCCGGCCTAGAGAGCAAAAGAGACCGCACAGGATGGAGACCTGAATGACCGGTGAGATGGATAAGAAACTCGAGGGGCTCTCGAAGTATATTGTCACGAGCCCATCGTGGGCAAAATCGCTTGCCATAATCATCATCCTCTCGGGTTGCGTCGAGATCATGGCGATGCTCGGGAGCGGAAAATCCCTCACCCACCCCACCCTCTTCCCGGTCGCCGCCTACCTTATCCCGGCACTTGTAGCCCTTGCCCTGACACCGTGGCTTGCCCGCCGGTTCTCCGGGAAACTCACGTACGAGTGGTCGGGGCTCACGGCCGCGATCGGCCTCGTCATCTCGCTCTTTGTCTCTCTCTCACCCATCCTGCTCTTCAGGTTCTCGTTTCCGCTCTTCTTTGCGGTCTCACTCGCCTTTGTCTTCGCGTTCCGGATGCTCCTCCTCGCCGCCGTCGTCGATTATCGCCTCCGGCGGGTCGTCATCCCGGCGCTCCTCCACTCAGGGATCGCAGTCGCGGGGGCGGCGCCGTTCCTCGGCCTTGCGTTCGTGCAGCTCTCCATCCTCCTCCACATCAGCTTCGCGGTCGGCGTCCTCCTCTTTATCATCGTGATTGAACGCCCGATGAAGGCAAACTTCAAAGTCGGGCCCCTCGAACTCGCAAACGCGTTTCTTGCCCACCTCTCCGAGGGCAGCCACAAGCTTGACGATTTCTTCCGGAGTATCGGTGAGAGCGTGGTCGTGCCCGAGGTCTCGCTCGTCATAGAGCGGGAGGGAAAAGAGGAGATCTTTGTCACGGTGCCAAACGTCCACCCCGGCCCCCTTGGCGAAGTCGGCGGGAGTAACCTGCCGAAGATCCTCCACGGGATGATGGGTAAATCATCGATGGTCTTCCACGGTTCTGCCTCGCACGATTTTAACCCGGTCGATGAGGTCGAGGTACGAAAAGTCGGCGATGCCGTCCTCAAGGCCCGGCCGGTTGCCTGCACGAACACCGGCTGCACGCGATCGGCACGGTACCGGTGCGGGTCGGTGGACGTGCTCACGCAGGCGTTCGGGGACACGATCATCGCGATTGCGACCCGGTCACCGCTTGTCACCGAGGACCTTGAATTTTCTGTCGGGTTTGCGATCATGAAAGCGGGCGAGAAATATTTCCGGCACGTCGCTTTTGTCGATGCCCACAACTGCATGGACTCGATGGAAGACGGGGTCCACCCGGGAACGGAACTCGCGATGGAGTACACCGGCGCAGTCGACACTGCGTTTACTGCTACCGCACAACAGGAGCAGGTCAGGTTCTCGGCCGGTTACGCAGCCCGGGCATTCCCGTTCTCGCGGCAGGAGGGGTTCGGCGACCTCGGCGTTCAGGTGCTGGTCATCAATGCCGGCGGACAGAAAACCGCGTACGTCCTCGTTGACGGCAACAACATGCAGACCGGCGCCCGCGACGAGATCAGGCGGCGCCTGCTTTCCCGCGTGGACGAGTGCGAAATCGCAACGACCGATACCCATGTGGTGAACACCGTCTCCGGCAGAAACCAGGTGGGGCTCCGGGTCAACGTCGACGCCTTCTACCCGCTCGTTGAAGAGGCTGTTATCGAAGCCCTTCTTGATGCAGCCCCCGCCCGGACTGCCGGTGCGACAGCATGGTGCCGGGGGATCGTGGTCTTTGGTTCGCAGCGGATCTCCCAGATTGCGTCCACGGTAAACGGGATGATGGGATTTTTGCTCCCCGTGGCGCTCATCATTCTCCTGGGCGCGTTCCTCTCAACCGCGATGGCGTATTTCCTGCTCGTGTATTAGGGCGGGCAGGATTCGCAGGAACGATGACCGGGATCTTGGGACTGTGACGGGAAATCCCGGCGAACAAATTGCCGGACTAAAAAAACGACTGTCCGCGTTTATCCTTCCAGGGCCTCCCGGATTTCCTTTTCACGGAATCCCTGGATAGCGCGTTTGTCATCGATCACAATGGTGGGAAACGCCCCGTTGGGACTCCATTTCTCCATGACATCCAGCGCGACATTCTGTTCTTTCCCGGCAAGCAGGTCAACAAAATCATAGTCGAATGCGACACCGAGTTTCTCCAGCAGCTCCTTTGTCTTGTGGCACCACTGGCAGGTAGAGAGCGCAAACAACCTGACGCTCCCCTTGTCTTTTCCGTTAACGTGAGTTGAAATGATAAAACACCTCAAAATGAAAGGATCTTCTCTGTCATTTTTACCCGGTTTTACCGATCCCGGGTCCGGGCCGGTTACCGGCCGGCATACCAAAAAGAATCCGGATGATAACGGAAATGTTCCGTTAACACTTCAGACCAGCGCCGGGATAAAGAGCGCCAGAAGCGAGAGGTCTTCATGACCGGCACATACCGTGTGATGGTTCTTCGGGGGCGTTGCAAATGCCTGGCCGGGTGACAGGATTACCTCCTTGTCCCCGATGACAAACGTTCCTTTCCCGCTGATGATCAGGTTCCATTCCCACTGGGTCTCGTGGTCATGATCCGAAACCTCGCAGTCTTTCCATACCCTGACAAGGTGGTAACTGAATTTCCCGCCGGTCTCTTTTGCGGTCACGAGATCTTTCAAGAACACGCCTTTCGACGCCGGGTGCGAGTACCAGGGTTTTGCCCCGGCCTCAATCTCCATGTGGGGTAAGAACACGCTGGCCTGTTCGAATATCTCCGCCATTTTGTTTGGTTCCATGGTCTGTCTCCGTAGATGGTCTTGACTAAAAAGGTGTGAAGGTATGATTTTGTCCCGGAAATTTACTTGACGTGCGGGATGATTTCCTTAAACACATCGATACCGAAGTTCACGTTCGGGCTTGAGTTCCCGAGGCAGAAGTGGGTGATACCGGCCTTCTTGAAGCGCTCGATCTCCTTAATGAGTCCCTCTGCATCGGTTGCGCACATGAAGTTCTTCTTCATCATGTCCGTGCCAACCATATTTGCGTGCATCTCGACCTCGGGCGCATCGCTGACACGGTACTTGAACATGGACGGGACAAGGCAGCCTGCCCAGAACCTGTTGCCCTCGACAGCCTTGTCGAAATCGGGGTCAATCGAGTACCAGATGAGCATGGCTCTCTCCATCTTCTTTGGATCCTTGCCGGCTGCCTTTGCACCCTCCTCGAATTTCGGGATGGTGACTTTCTTTAAGGTGTCCGGGTCTGCGGAAACCGTCATGAGGTGGTCGCCGTACTGGCCGGCGAGCATTGCACCCTTGGGGCCCATGCCGGAGAAGTAGAGCGGAACCTCGTCATCAGGCTTAGTGTACAGGAACGCCTTTTCGAGCGTGTAGTATTTGCCCTTGAAGGAGACCGGCGCCTTGCTCTCCCAGAGTTTGCGCATGACGTCAACTGCTTCGACGGTCATGTCCTGGCGCTCGGGAACACTCGGCCACTTGCCGGTCACCGGCACTTCATTTAAGGCCTCGCCCGCACCGACCGCAATCCCGACACGCTTCGGGTACATCTGGCGGAGAGTCGCAAAGGTCTGCGCAACGACACCCGGGTTGTACCGGAGGATCGGGCAGGTGATACAGGTCGAGACAAAGACCTTCTTTGTCGCCTGGAGGGTTGCACCCATCCATGCCCATGCCTGTCCTACCTGGGCATCGGTGTGGTACCATGGGTGGAAGTGGTCGTCGACCCAGATCGAGTCAAAGCCGGTCTTCTCTGCACGCACGGACTGTTCCAGCGCATCCATCGGCTTGTACTGCTCGATCGATGCGAAATAGCCAATCTTTGTTTCCATGATTACTGCCTCCTGACCGGAAAAACAGGGGGAAATCATGGACGGGATCTTTTTTAGATCCAAACTTTCATGTACTGATCCGCTGTATAGTATGAATCAGGGTATTTAGCCGGGGTTCCACGCGACCGATGAGGCGATACTGTCGAAAGTTTCTGATGCCTTTATTGGTGGTGGCGAAAAACCGGCTCCGCCCATGAGAGCCCGCTGCTCTTTTTCCGGATTTTGTGGAATTTCTTCCACAGGGCACCGTTTCCCGGACGCATACTTAAACATAATTTTTATTGCTCGCCATTGGCCCGGCCGACCCGGGGCCCATTAATTATCCCTGAAAAACCGAGACCGGACGTTTCTCCGGCCGGGCCGCATTGCTCGCCAATAAAATCCACGGACTCCCGGGAGCCCTACAGGAACCGTACGGAAACGGTATGAGAAGGATGCCGTTGCGGGGATCTGCTTTTCAGAAACGGCCAAGGGACCCGGGAAAGGGATCCGGCCCGGGACGATGCCTAGCGGGAAAGGACCTGCCGGTTTGCGTCCCGGTTCTCTTTTACCACATCGGTCACATCGATCATAAACGACGCGATCTCTCCGGACGGGAGCTTGAAGACGTAGTGGTAAATCCAGGGGAAGTCCTCCCTTTTGCGGTACTTTAAGGGGGCGACAAACTCCGGCTGCTCGGTCGTGAGGACCCGGCGGAGGAGGTTGCGGATCTCGGGGTCGG
>JBEKTA010000045.1:0-9251 GCA_049516515.1 Methanoregula sp.
TCACTGCCGGCACTGCGTGCTTCTGCGGCCCTTAGCGCTGATGGTCGTCCCGGGGATTCTCGGGGGTTTTGCCGGTGCAGCAATTGCCACCCATGCTCCCGGCAGGCTCATGGCCTGTCTCTTTGGGCTCCTGCTTGTCCTCGCCGCGTTACGGATGTTTTTTTCCCGCACCCTCTCCGGTGAAGAGCACATCCCGGAAATTACCTGGGTGTACCTGCCCTGGGGTTTTGCCTTCGGCCTGGTCTCTGGCCTGTTTGGTATTGGCGGCGGCGTCGTGATGGTTCCGGTGATGACGACCGTCCTTGGTATTCCCCTCATAAAAGCTATCGGCACCTCGACAGCATTCATGCTCTGCTCTTCTGCGAGCGGCGTTATTACCTATATTATCAACGGCCTTGGCGTAGCCGGTCTGCCCCCGTATTCGTTCGGGTACGTCAATGGTGCGTACTGGTGCGTCCTTGTGGCGGCAAGCATTCCTTTTGCCCAGTTCGGTGTCCGCGCTGCCCACACAATTCCCCCGGAGAAGACCAGACTGCTCTTTGTGGTCCTTATGATAGGGGTGGGGCTCCACATGATCGTTACCGGTGGGTGAAAAAGAGATCGCGGGTATACGGTTGAGACAGTCCTTTTGTTTTATCGTTCTTTCACGAAAACCGGTGGATAATCCCAATATTTGATCGAATTGACAAGTTTTATATCCCGGTTAAAAATAGTGTACCTCACACTATGAAAAGCGAGCATCATACCGGCAGACTCATTATGTCCCTTGTGGCATGTCTCATCCCCGGCTATGTGGCGCTCTATCTCTTCACCACATCTATCCCAGGCTGGTACTCGGGCCTGAAGAAACCAGCCTTTATTCCGCCTGATATTATTGTTTTTTACGCGATCATCCTCGTGTTTAGCCTTCTGGGTCTCACCCTGTATACAATGTGGAACGCCGATCTGTCGAATCGTGAAGCACAGGCATCCCTCCGGCTCTTTACGTTTTTAGTGTGCCTGTATTTCCTCTGGTTTGTAGCCTTCTTCTTCCTCCAGGCTGCATTTTTTGCACTGATCATAATCGTGATGGTCGTCGCTGCAATGCTCTCCACGCTTGTACAGGTTCTGTGGTCTACCGTGGTCTCTGCATTATTTCTTGTCCCGAGCCTCATCCTGGTGCTGATTTTCTGCTGGGCCAACCTGCTGATCGTGCTGATGAATCCCGGTCTTCCCATATGGGGGAGTGTCATCTAGGTACAGCAGGGCTGACCTTTTTTGGGCACTATCGAAACGATTATTCCCTGCACTACCCCACATTCTACCAGCCATAAACAGGAGTTATTTTTACGGACCGATACGTGTACCATCTGCGGGCATGTTTACAACCCGGAAAAAGGCGAATCATTGCAGGACATCAGGCCCGGTGTTTGTGTTTGCCGACCTGCCGGCAGACGGGGCCTGCCCGATCTGTTTTGCGTCAAAGGATCAGTTTAAAAAAGAGGAGTGAAAACTGGTTGTTATGGTCTCCCGTGAACTCGTTTCTGGTGTATTCTCTGTAGGGGCATTTGATTTTGACCGGCGGATCTTCGATGAACTGATCCCGCTCCCTGAAGGGACGAGTTACAACGCCTATCTTGTCCGGGGCAGCCAGAAAAATGCGCTCATCGATACGGTCGACCCGGCAAAGGAATATGATCTCATCTCGAACCTGGTAAAACTGGGCATCGAACACATCGATTATATCGTGATCAACCATGCCGAACAGGACCATTCCGGCACGCTCCCGATGATCCTGGAGTTCTTTCCGGATGCCCGGGTAGTCACGAATGCAAAGTGCCGGGATCTCCTTATTGCCCTGCTGCGCATCCCGCAGGAGTGCTTTATCGTTGTCGCTGACGGGGAGACCCTGTCGCTTGGGGACCGGACACTCCAGTTCTTCATCACGCCGTGGACACACTGGCCCGAGACCCAGATCACCTGGCTTGTCGAGGACAGGATCCTTTTCCCCTGCGACCTCTTCGGGTTCCATGCGGCTACAAGCGAACTGTTTATTACCGACGAAGCGTGGGCATACCGTTCTGCGAAAAGGTATTATGCGGAGATCATGATGCCGTTCCGCGGGAGCATCAAAGGCTACGTGGAGAAAGTCCGGGCGCTCTCGCCGGCGATGATCGCGCCCAGCCACGGCCCGGTCAACAAAAACCCGAAGTTTATCCTTGATGCGTACGCGGACTGGACTTCGGATACGGTGAAAAATGAGGTCGTCATCCCGTACGTTTCGATGCACGGGAGCACCGCAAAGATGGTGGAGCACCTCACCGGGGCGCTCATCACCCGGGGGATCGTTGTTAAGCCTTTTAATCTCACCCAGACCGATATCGGTGATCTCGCGTTTGCCATTGTCGATGCGGCGACGATCGTGATCGCAACCCCGACCGTCCTCTTCGGCCCGCACCCGTCTGTCGTCTCCGCGACGTATCTGGCAAACGCGCTCCGGCCCAAGACCCGGTTTGCATCCGTTATCGGCTCTTATGGGTGGGGTGGCAAGAGTGTCGAGACCATAACAAAGATGCTCGACCATGTCAAGGTCGAGCTTATCCCGCCGGTCCTGGTGCTGGGCGAGCCTGACGAGGCGACAATGCAGGCCCTCGACCGGCTGGCAGACGAAATCTTAAAGAAGCATAAAGAGATCAACATCGTGTAAGGAATGGTGCAGGTATGACAAAACTTTTCGAGGTTTACAAGTGCAGTGTGTGTGGGAACACCGTGATGGTTGTCGGTGCATCCGGTGGGACGATGGTGTGCTGCGGGCAGCCGATGGTACTCCAGCAGGAAAAGACCGCAGACCAGGGTAAGGAGAAGCATGTGCCGGTTATCGAGAAGACCGCGAAAGGGATCCTTGTGAAAGTCGGCTCCGTGCCTCACCCGATGGAAGAGAAGCACTACATCGAGTGGATCGAGGTCCGTTCCGGGGACAATTCCTATCTCAAGTGGCTCCGGCCCGGCGAGAAAGCAGAAGCCGAGTTCCCGATCAGTGACATAAACGTGAAGGCACGCTCGTTCTGCAATGTCCACGGTCTCTGGACCAACAGAGTATAACCCGTTTTTATCCTCCCGTTTTTGTATTTTTTCCTGAGGCAAATGCTCATAGAGCACCAGCGACAAACCTCCTAGTGATGCGCCGGCTTCTCTATCTCTCCACGATTGCCGCCGACCTCGGGGATATCTTCTTTTTTATTTCCCCCCTCACCGCCGTCCCGCTGATTGTTACGGTGCTTTTTTCTGAATGGAATATGTTTCTGCCCATGTTTGTCGTGCCGGTCATCTGTTTTATCCTGGGATGGGTGTTAAAACGTCTGCCGAGAAACGAGCGGGAGAACCGGCTCTCGACTGCGCTCTGCTCGGTTGCCCTCTTCTGGTTTGCCTGCGCCATGGTCTGCGGCCTCCCGTTCATGCTTGGCCTCCACATGAGTTTTACCGATGCCGTCTTTGAAGGGATGGCAGGGTGGACCGGTACCGCGTTTACCATGATGCAGTCCCTTGACACGGTACCCTATACCCTGCTCTTCTGGCGCTCCTTCATGCAGTGGATCGGGGGTATCGGGATCATTGCCTTTGTCATAGCGCTTGCAGGCAGCACCGGGCTTTTCCAGGGGAAACTCTACCGGACCGAGAGCAGGGAGGAACCTCTCATGCCCAGTATTATCTCAACAGGACGGGCGATCTGGAAGATCTACGGGCTTCTCACGTTTGTTGCGATCGGGCTCATCCTTTTTACCGGTCTCTCCCTCTGGGACTCGGTCAACCTTGCGCTCACCACCATCTCCACGGGCGGGTTTACCATCCACGATGGCGGTATCCTTTTCTATCATAATGTCATGCTCGAACTGCTGCTCATCCCGCTCATGATTGCAGGAGCACTCCCGTTCCGCCTGTACTACCTGATCGCGGAGAACCGGCGCTGGAGTTTCTTTGGCGACGAGCAGGTCAAGCTCTTCTTTGTTCTCGTGGCCATCGGGACGGCGGTACTTACCTATGATCTGGTCTACTTCGGGAATTCGGATATTGTCACTGCCCTTGAGCAGGGGCTGTTCATGACAGTGTCTGCCTTAACGACGACCGGGTTCCAGATTGTGGATCTCCAGACCTGGGAGAGCGTGACGCTCCTTTTTCTTTTGATGCTCGTATTTGTCGGGGGGGCTGCCGGCAGTTCTTCAGGGGGCATCAAGTTAAACCGGGTGGTTCTCGGGTTCCGTGCGCTCATCTGGTGGTTCCGCCGGCTCTTTGTGAGCGGCAAAGTGTTGATCCCCTTCAGGAACGAAGGGCGTGTCATCCCGCGTGCCACCGCTGAACTGGAGACCGCAAAGACGATGCTTGTGATTATCCTCTCGGTCATTATTATATTCGTGGCCACGATCATCGTGATGCAGTTCCACCTGACCACCTACCCGATCACCGATGTCCTCTTTGATATCACGTCCGCGTTTTCCACCTGCGGCATTACGTCGGGGTACGTCTCTCCCGATATGCCGCTTGTCTCAAAATGGGTTTTTATCGTGGTCATGTGGCTGGGCCGGCTCGAAGTGATCCCGGTCGTGGTGCTGTTTATGGCACTGTTCCGGGGTTCCGACTAAAAAAGCCACAAACACAAATTTACTTTTCTTAACTTCAGGAAATCTAATATAAACTGCCGCCCCATAGTACGGTGATGAAGCAGATCGCCCTGTACGGGAAAGGCGGTATCGGGAAGTCCACGACCTCGGCAAACCTCTCCGCGGCGCTCTCGCTTGCCGGGCACGATATCCTCCAGATCGGGTGCGATCCCAAGCGCGACAGCACGCGTATGCTGATGGCAGGAAGGCTGATCCCCACGGTGATGGACCAGGTGCGTGAGCGGGGCGCTGCAGGAGTGACACCCGCCGATGTGGTCTACACCGGCTTTAACGGGGTGCGCTGCGTGGAGGCCGGGGGGCCGGAGCCCGGCGTCGGCTGTGCAGGCCGGGGGATCATCGCCACCTTCCAGCTGCTGGAGAAGTTCGGAACGCTCACCGGCGACGTAATCGTCTACGATGTACTGGGGGATGTGGTCTGCGGGGGGTTTGCCATGCCGATGCGGGAAGGGTATGCGCAGGAAGTCTACCTCGTGACCTCGGGAGAACTCATGTCCCTGTACGCGGCAAACAACATCTGCAAGGCGATAGAGCGGCTCTCTGCCCGCCCGAAAAGCCGGTGCCGGCTTGCCGGGGTCATCTGCAATGCCAAGAGCCAGCCCAAAGAAGAGGAGCTGGTGGCCGAATTTGCCCGCCGTGTCAACAGCCATCTCGTCCAGTTCATCCCACGGGATCGCGTCGTGCAGCTGGCCGAGCTGAACCGCAAGACGGTGATCGAGTACGAACCTGCCTCTGCCCAGGCACAGGTATACCGCGATCTTGCCACCCGGGTCATGGAGAATACACGGTTGACCATCCCCTCCCCGCTTGAGATCGATGACCTTGAGGCCCTTGCCATCGAATTTATGTAGGTCTGCCGGCTGCACCCTCACGGGAGCACTCTCGGTGACTACCCATGTCCGCGATGCGATAACCGTGGTGCATGGCCCGCAGGGATGCACCCATCACAATTTTTCCCTCCTGCATGCGACAAACCTCGACAACGACCGGGTCTCCCTTCCTCCGCTCGTCTCGACCGGGCTTTCTGAAACAGATGTGATATTCGGTGGCGAAGGGGCGCTCGACCGGACGCTTGATGAGGTGATCGCACGCGATCCCGCTGCGGTCTTCGTGCTCTCGACGTGTATCGTAGAAACGATCGGCGACGACGTCGGGATGGTCTGTGGCACGAAGGCCGGGGTACCGGTCATCGTGGTGCCGACCGCCGGCTTCCTTGGCGGATCGTTCCAGACCGGCGTCAATAACGCACTTGTCGCCCTTGCCGGTATGGCGGGACCTGCTGAAGGGAACGGGCGGGTGAATATCATTGGCGAGAAAAATCTTGAATACGAGGTCGAGGAGAACTTCACCGAGGTCTCCCGGCTGCTCGCCCTTCTCGGCCTGTCCGTGAATATCCGGTTCGTGCGTGATCTTGCCACCGACCGTATTGCTTCGCTTGCGGCGGCACGGCTCAACGTGCTCCGCGATCCATCCCTTATCCCCGTGGGAGACTTCTTACGGGAGCGTTTCGGGACGCCGTATATCCCTGCCTATCCGGTCGGGATCTCCGGCACGGTCGCGTTCCTTGAATCCGTGGCCGGTGCCTGCGGTATCGACTGCCATCGTGCGGTAGAAGAGGAACGTGCGCTCCGGCAGGAGACACTCGACGATTTTGCAGACCTTGCAGGAGCCGGGGTCTCTTTTACCCCCCTCCCCCCGGATCCTGAAGGGAACCGGGCAGCACAGGATCTTGTTGAGGCGCTCCGGCTTGATGTCACTCCCTCCGGCCGCCCGGTGCCGGTTCCGGTAACACCGCCGATCGGTATCACGGGTGTGCGCCGGCTGCTTCACCGGTGGAGGAGGGCGCTCCATGCCTGAATGCGAGACCCCGCTCTGGCCCTGTGCGATGACCGGGGCTGCAGCATGCCTTGCGGGTTTCGAAGGCATTTCCATCGTCATCCACGGTTCGAGCGGGTGCTATTATTATCCTGCAACCCTTCTTCATGCCTCCCTGCACGGGACATTCATTCTCGAAAACGAGGTGGTCTTCGGGTCCGGGGACCGCCTTCGCGAGGTGATCGGCGATCTTTCGGGCCGGGGGGGTCGGATCGCTGTCATAACGACGTGTGTCCCGTCACTGCTCGGCGAGGACATAAAAGCGATGCTTGACGGGACCGATGTCATCCTTGTCGACAGTCCCGGGTTTGCCGGGGAACTGGAGACCGGGTACCGGGCGGCCCTTGCCGCGCTTGCCCCGGGGGTCGACCCTGAACGACAGGGTGTCAATATCGACGGGGTTTCCCTCTCGGACCCGTTTTACGAGGGAAACATACAGGAAGTTTCCCGGCTGCTGCACCGGGCCGGCGTCCCCATGGGAACGGTGTTCTGCCGGGACTGGTACGAGATGGCGGGGCATGCAGCGCCGCTGACTGTAGGAACAAATGACGATTTTGCATCCGGGGTAGGGACGTACCTTGGCGGCACACTGGGGATCCCGGCGCTCCGTGCGACATTTGAGAGACTTGCCACAGCGTATGAAAGTGCGGATGCAGATCCGGTCCTTACCGAACTTGACGTGCAGGAAGAACGGGTGATCCATGCCTGCGACAAGTATCTCCGCCGCTACGATCCCCCCCGTGTCGCGATCTTTGCCGGTACTGCGTATGCACTCTTTGCCGCAGATACGCTCAAACGGTATCTCGATGCAGAGATCCTTGCCGTCGGGACACGGAACGACCCCCCGGCTCCACCCGCCACGCAGTACCCGGTGGAGAAACTGATGGGACTTGAGCAGGTCGCCCAAAAGATCGCGGAGGTCTCGCCGGACCTTGTGATAGGTTCGTCATTCGAACGGTCGGTGAGCGGCGACCGCACCTTCATCGGGATCATTCCCCCGCTCCGGGGACAGGTCAGGCTCGCCCAGCCCCCGCTTGCGGGCACCGGCGGCACGCTCCATTTTATCGAGGACGTCCTGAACGCCTGCATGGACAAAAAGGCGTAACACAGGGGTTTTAATCTCCCGGGCATGGCGACGACACCCCGGAAAATGCCATCCCGCCACATTTTATTTCACTTTCACCCCCCGCACGGCCCCGGGTTATATACTGCCCCGTAAAGATGCACTACTACGACAAAAAGGTGGTCGTGTATGATGCAGAAGGCAGGTTATATCCAGCGGACAGGATGCAGGGCGATCGACCGTGACGGCAGGATCCACGAAGTTGTGGAACTGCATGTTGTGGGTGCCCGGTATGCGATCCGGCTGGCAGATCTGGCAAAGGGAATGTCCGGGCGGCAGGTGGTCGTCCAGGTGGAGGCACTCGTCCACGAGTGGAACTATTACCTGGGAACGACCTGCGGCCTCGCGCAGGTATCGGCATCCGGTAAAGCCCTCAACATCGAACTCTTTGAAGCAGGGAACTTCACGGTTTCGCTTCTCGCCCTCAGATCGGTCATCTACGGGCGGGAGCGCCGTGCCACCATCGCACGGATCCCCGAACAGCCGGCCTCCCCGGTCTGGAAAGACCGCAGGACAAACGGCCAGCAGCAGATCAGCGCACTTGTCTAATCTACACCCCCCTCTTTCGTACCCTCTCCTTTTTTTATCCATTCCCCTGTGTTTCCGGAACGACATACATGATCGCGTTGTGCAACATTAATAGTTCCAGAAAGATACGTGTACTTACAATGAGGGGGCTTTTTTTTAGTCGGGTACTACCTCCCCACTATACGGAAGATCGGCAATGAGTGCGCACGACGATACAACCTACAAGGAACTCGTGGAGCACCAGCAGGATCTGCTGGTCAAGTTCAGTCCCGAGGGGCGCCTCCTGTTTGTCAATACGGCGTACTGCGATGCGGTGGGAAAGACAAAAGAGGAACTGGCCGGCAGCATCTTTATGCCGGCAACCGATGAGCGTTACACGGATGTCATTGCCACCCAGATGACAAAACTCTTCCGGCCTCCCTATACCTGCCAGGTGGAACAATGGATCCCCTCCCCCCTGGGATCGCGGTGCATCAGCTGGTCGGCACGGTCGATAACTGACGGGAACGGGAACGTGACCGCGATTGTCGCCACCGGGCGGGATATCTCGCGGATCAAGCGGGAGCAACGGGCCATCAGGAAGCGGGACGAAGAACTGATGCTGCTTCTGGAGAGCGGGACGCAGATGTATTTTACCCACTCCCCCGATCATGCCCTGCTCTACGTGAGTCCCCGGATACGGGCGCTTCTGGGAGACACCTCCCGATCGGGCAAGCGGTTGTGGACCGATTACCTGACCGACACCCCTCTCAATGCGAAGGGACTGGAGCGGACCCTCAAAGCGATCTCCACCGGCCGGCGCGAACCGCCGTACCGGCTGGAGTTTTACGGCCGCAATACCGCGAAGGTATGGGTGGAAGTCAACGAAATCCCGGTGGTGAAGAACAAAAAGACCGTGGCGATCGCAGGGTACCTCGTGGATGTGACAGAGAAGAAGAAAGTCGAAGAGGGACTCATCGAGGCTGAAATCCTCCTCAAAGGCTACGGGAGCCAGAAAAAGGGTGCGGGGGAAACAGCCGGTGAGGCGGGCCGGGGGCCGTTTTCTGCGCTCAAATCCATCTTCTCTTCTGAAA
>JBEKTA010000046.1:0-9166 GCA_049516515.1 Methanoregula sp.
CGACCGAGGTGAGTTTCTTCCGGCGCTTCTCTGCGAGTTCGAACGCATAGGTCTGGACCCGTCTGGATCCTTCCCGGGTGACGACGCCGATCTGGTAGGCCAGTTCCTCGGCATCGGTCTCGACATCAAGGCCGAACTTCACGTTGTAGATCTCCCGGGTAACTTCAAGATCGATCTTCTGGTGCTTCTTGAACCTTGAACCGATGCCGACGTAGAAGTCCTCGGTGTTCTCCCGCACGACCACGAAGTCGATGTCCTTTGAGGTCTTGTTCGCGAGCGGTGTCTCGACGCCTTTAAGCAGTTTGATCGGCCGCAGGTTCACGTACTCATCAAACGAGAACCGGAGGGCGAGCAGGATCCCCTTTTCAAGGATGCCCGGCGGGACCCGGGGATCACCGATCGCACCAAAGTAGATCGCCTTAAACTTCTTGAGTTCCTTAAGATCCTCCTCGGTTAAGAGTTTCTTTGTCGCAAGGTACCGGTCTGCCCCGATATCAAAATCCGTCCAGTCAATATCGAAATTGAACCGCTCACCGGTGGCTTCCAGTACCTTCTTTCCTTCGGTGACAATCTCGGGTCCTATCCCGTCCCCGCCTATCGCCGCGACTTTGTACATACCGGCACCTCCTTTAAGTTCTTCGCGTAGTTCACAAGACCGCCCGCGTCGATGATCCCCTGCATGAAGGGGGGCACTGGCTCGATGGCGAGCTTTTTCCCGTCAACTTCCGCATACCCGTTTATCAGATCGAGCGTGACTGTTGCCCCGTCCTGGATCGTGTCCGCATCCTTACAGACCACCGGGAGAACCCCGACGTTGACGGAGTTCCTGAAAAAGATCCGGGCAAACGACTGGGCCATCACCACGTGCACCCCGCACCCGACAAGCGCGAGGGGAGCATGCTCCCGTGAGGAGCCGCA
The DNA here is from genome assembly GCA_049516515.1 of Methanoregula sp. Taxonomy (GTDB): domain Archaea; phylum Halobacteriota; class Methanomicrobia; order Methanomicrobiales; family Methanospirillaceae; genus Methanoregula. The sequence goes on from JBEKTA010000046.1 coordinate 919, forward strand.
CCCGAAGTTCTTTTCACCGACAACAATATCCCCGTCTTTTACCTTTTTCGCAAACTCGTCCCGTGTCCCTTCAAACGCATGCTGTGCCAGCTCGCCGGCGTCGTTGAGTATCAGGAACCGGCCCGGGATAATCGCATCGGTATCGATGTTGTCGCCGAACTTCCAGACCCGGCCGCCTTTTGTCGCCGGGGTCTTGCCGGCGCTTGCCTTCTTTGCCGGGGTCGTTTTCTTTGCAGTCATCATCACACCTCCCGCGGATCGGTGATCTCGCCTTTCATCGCGCTTGCCGCTGCTGTCGCCGGCGAGCAGAGGTACACCATTCCTTCGGTGCTTCCCTGCCGGCCCCTGAAGTTCCGGTTCGACGTGGACAGCGAGACTTCGCCGGGCGCAATGAGGCCAAACGATCCGCCCATGCAGGGCCCGCAGCAGGGTGCCTCAACAAGGGCTCCTGCTTTTACGAATTTCCCGATGAGGCCGCTTTCAAGGGCCTTGAGGTACTCGTCCCGGGACGCCGGGATGACGAGCACCCGGACCTTCGGGTCAAACTTCTTCTTCCCCAGCACTTCTGCTGCCTCTGCCATGTCCTCGTACCGCCCGTTCGTGCACGAACCGATGAAGACCTGGTCGATGTGCGTTCCCTCGACTTTGCTGACAGGCACACCCTGGTCAACATTGTGGGGGACGGCGACCTGCGGCTCGAGATCCGCAACGTTGTATGTCCGCTTCTCTGCAAACTTCGCATCATCGTCGCTTGCAATGTCGAAGGGTTTCATCTTCCGCCGGCCTTTCATGTACTCCCAGGTGACCTTATCGGGCGGGACTATTCCTGCCTTTGCACCCATCTCGATGGCCATGTTGCAGCAGGTCATCCTGCCCGGCATGTCCATTTTCCCGATGGTCTTACCCGCGAACTCGATCGCCTGGTAGGTTGCGCCGTCGGCCCCGATATCAGCCGCAATCGCGAGGATCAGGTCTTTTGCCCCGACACGCCTCTGGAACTTTCCCGAAACCTCGGCCCGGATCGTCTCCGGCACCTTGAAGTAAAGGGCGCCGAACTTGAGCGCAAAACCCATATCAGTCGACCCGATGCCGGTCGCAAATGCCCCGACCGCACCGTACATGCAAGTGTGAGAATCGGCCCCGACCACGATCTCGCCAGGCGCCGCACGCCCTTTCTCCAGGACCACCTGGTGGCAGACACCCTCATTGATATCGTAGTTGTGGATGCCCTGCTCTGCGGCAAACTTACGCATATATACGTGGTTTTTTGCCGCTTCAAGGGAGTCTGCCGGGATCTGGTGGTCAAAGAGCATGATCACACGCTTTGGATCAAAGACGTGTTTTCCTCCCATCTCGTAGAACTTCTGGATGGCAAGCGGGCCGGTAATATCGTGGATCATGGCCCCGTCAATGGGCGTCATGACCACTTCGCCTGTCCTGATATCGCTGCCACATTTCCGTGAGAAGATCTTCTCGACGATTGTTGCTCCCATGCTCTATCGCCTGTACTATAGGCTCTGCCGGCACATGTACTTTGGGGACTGGATATCCAGGGCCATTATCCGGGGATTTTTTGATAATTGCGAATAATTTCGCAGTCAAAGTAATCATTAATCCCCCCGGTCCCCAACTATTGGCCTGATATACCATGAGAAAAATGGCAGTTATCCTCTGTGCTCTGGCGGTTCTTACCCTGGCACTGATCGGCTGTGTATCGGCAGCAGATTCCACGAACGCCCATGTCATCCAGGTCAGCGGGAGCGGCTCGGTGATGGGCACCCCCGACCGGGTGCAGATCAGTTTTGCGGTCGAGACCGACAATCCGGATGTCAAAATTGCACAGGCAAACAATGCTCTTGCGATGAACATCGTGGTGGACGCGCTCGCGGCAGCGGGAGTTCCAAACGACCAGATGAAGACGACGGACTATACGATCACCCCGGTCTATCAGGACAACAACAATGGGATCCTCTCCAGCAATATCAAGACCTACCAGGTGACACATACTCTCCAGGTAACGCTCAGGGACACCAATGCAACCGGCCAGGTCATTGATGCGGCCGTAACCGCAGGGGCAAACCAGGTAAACTCCATCCAGTTCATGCTCTCCGATGAACAGGCACAGGTGCTCCGGAGCCAGGCGCTCTCCAAAGCGGTCACCAACGCACGGGCAGATGCGGATGCAGTTGCAGCAGCCCTCAATGTTACCATCACGGGAACTCAGGAAGCTGATATAAGCCAGGGATACACACCGGTCGTCTACAGCAATTACGATGCCCTGTCGCTCTCATCAGCAAAAGCGGCAGCAGCTCCGACACCCATCCAGTCCGGGGACATAACCGTTTCCGCACAGGTATCCGTCACCTACACGATCAACTGATTGTACCTCAGCATATCTCCAAACTTTTTTTACAAACTTTTTTACCCAAGCAGCGTGTGATTATTTTCTGAGCCAGCGTACACGTATCCGGCCCATCGGATCAGCATATATCCAAGTATCGAATATCAGAAAAATTTCGGATAGAATAGGATTGATTTTGAAATGGAGCGTAATATCGGCTTTAAAGAGCGAAGGTACATTGAAGAGCTGCGGATTCTTACCCGGTCAACGGCCTTGGACTGCGTGATCGATGACCGGTTCGACCGGGTGATCTACGTGATCCGGCAGGGAGACATGGGCCTCGCGATAGGGAAGAAAGGCGACAATATAAAACGGCTCCAGAATGTTCTCGGCCGGCGCATCGAGATGGTAGAGTATGCCGAGCAGCCCGACGTGTTCATCGCCAATATCTTCAAGCCGGCCGAAGTGACGGGGATCGAGCGCGGCGCGGAGGACGGCCCGGTCAACGTGCTCGTGAACAAGAAAAGCGATCTCGGCATCGCGATCGGAAAGGCCGGCTGCAATATCGAGAAAGCGCGCATCCTGTGCCGTCGCTTCTGCGGCCTTGAGATCGGGGAAGTCCTGCTCGGACAGGAGGAAGCATGAGTGCAGGAGGGAACAATCCGGTCGATCCCCGGGTGATCCGGGAACTCTGGGAGGTTATCTGCGAGCGGGCGGCGCACCCGAGCGAGGCGTCGTACACAAGCCGGCTCTTAACCGACAAAAAAGGGATCGACAAGGTCCTTGAGAAGGTAGGAGAGGAGGCAAACGAGTTTGTCATTGCCATCAAGAACGGGGTGCCGGAGCGGACCACCGAGGAAGCGGCAGACCTCTTTTTCCATATCCTTGTCGCGCTCCGCGCCGCAGACGTCGATTTACAGGATGTTATCGATGAGCTTGAGCGCCGGCGCAAATAAGTAAAAAGCCTTTTTTACGAGAGGCCCCCTCCCCCTCTCTTATTTCTGCAGGAACGTGGAGAGATCGACCATTTCTGAGATATTCTCTTCCTGTCCTGCGGCCGCAAGCAATCCTTCATCGACAAAGATGGGGGCACCGGCACGCAGGGCAACCGCGATCCCGTCACTCGGGCGGCAGTCGAGACATTCCTCGCGGCCGTCCGCTGCAAGGACGAGTTGTGCATAATACACCCCCTCTTCGGCACTGTCGATCTGGAGGTGGTGGATGGCAATCGAGAACCGCTCCATGAGATCCAGGAAGAGTTCGTGCGTGAACGGCCGGGGCGGCACCACGTTATTATGTGCGTTGTTGATGGAGATGGCTTCCCAGAGCCCGATAAAGATGGGCATAAGGCGCCCGGTACCGTCGGTCAGCACCACCACCGGTACTGTGGCTGCATCGTTTATGGCAACAAACACTCCCCTGACTTGGCACCTGACCTGCTGCATGTCCGTGCAGGAGACATTACCCTGCCGTATGATAAGAGTTGAGGTTTAGCGTGTGGCAGGTACCGGGCTTTTTTAAGGGTTGCCGGACTCGCGCCTGACGATAATGAGGCTCGATATGATCCCAAGGGCGATATTGAAGTAGTAGAGTACGATCCGCCAGATAACAACGAAAATCCCGACGATGGAAGCCGGGATGAAAAGGGCGTACATGGAGGTTGCCCCGACCTCGGCGATGCCGGAACTGCCCGGCGTCAAGGGGATCATCATTAAGATGGCAAGGATGAGCTGGATTACAAATGACTCAAAGAAGAGCGGTGGCTGCCCGAGGCCCATGAGGATCAGGGAAGCGGTCACGATCTCCGAGACCCAGTAGAGCAGGGTAAAGACCATCCCCCAGGCAAGGCCGGATTTTGCCGTCCTGACAAATTTGAGCACGGCGGCATGGAAGTTTACGATCTCCTTTTCTATACGTTCGAGCAGTGCCGCGACCCGGGCCGGTTCCCATTTGCGGGTAAAGAAGCGTGCGGCCCGGTCTGCCACCCGTTTCATCACGTCCGGTCTCCGGATGGCAAGGTAGAATAGGAGGAGGCACCCGGCGACGAAGATCCAGGTAATGTAGACCATGACCTCCGAGATCGCCCCGAGGCTCTTCCACTGCTCGGTGAGGGCAAACATCGCAAATGCCGCAAGGCCGGCAAGGGCGATACCGTCCAGCACCCGTTCCATAATAACAATCGCCGTTGCATCCCCGAGCGGTACATTCGCCTTGTACAGCTCGTGCACCCGGACCGGTTCACCGCCGGCCTGGGCCGGGGTGACGGCCGCAGCAAGGAGGTTAGCAAAAACGAGGTTTAAGGAATAGAAAAATTTGATCGGGTATCCAAGCGATCCGGACATCTTTTTCACCCGCATCGCCCAGAAGCACATGGTCAGGATATGGGTGAGAAATGCGAGGAGCAGGAACCAGGGGTTAATCTTTTTGAGGTACTGGAGGGTGTTTTCGTTGATGGTAAAATAGAGGATGACGATCAGCACCACGAGAGAGAAGCCGATGGATATATACAGCCATTTCTTCTGCGAACTCTCCATGGTGCCCACCCGGGCAGGGAACTGCCTGCTTGCCTGCCTGTTTTATCTTAAAAGGTTATGAGGCATAGTATAAACACCTTTTATTGGAGAAGAGTTCCGTCTGGTTACCGTCCTTGTCAGATTGTGAAGATCTCCCGGTTACCGGTGAGCGCCAGGAGGCCGGCCCGGGCCCCGGCGTCCAGCCACGCGTGCCCGTAGCTGAAGCGTGCGAGCGCCATCTCCATCTCGCCTGCCGCAAGGCTGGCCTGCCCGCCCCGGGCGTAACAGGTACCGACAGCAAGAACGCGCCGGGCAAAGATGTCGCCGGTCGTTTCCGGTTCAGGGGCTGCGATCACCGAGGCGCACGCGGTGTCGAGCAGGCGGGCATACCGCCGCGTTTTCTCGTCGAGTTTTCCCACAAGAGCCGGAGGGAGCGTTTCTGCCGGCCCGGTAAAAGGGCAGGTGGCAGTCTTCTTCCCCGGGAGGGACAGCAGGCCGTACGCGAGGCCGAAGTGCAGCCAGCCGGAGCCGTAATAGTATGCGGCCAGTGCATTGACCAGATCCCCGCCGGCAAAGAACGTGGCGCCATCGTCAGCATAGGCACGTGCCATCCCCCGGACGGTTTCGGCAATCGCTCCAAGCGGGGTGTCCTTGTGAGGGACAACCGTAGCGGCATCCAGTTCGCGGGAGAGGAGTTCCCCGCACGCCGCGATCAGCATAGGCTGGCAAACCTCGAAAGGTACATCCGCTCCATATCGTGGAGCTCTCCCGGGACGACCAGCACGTGGAGCGGCGGGCCAAAATTCGTGGAACCGATGACTGCGGCAGTGCCGGCCCTGACGACCGGTGCCTCAGAGCCGGCCCGGGCAATACCGACATACAGCGGGATTGTCACCTGTTTCTTTCGTGCCATCTCTTCGAGCAGGCCGACCGCCTCGCCGACCGTCATGTACCGGTCGTCCTGAATGTCGAGGTACACAAGTGTGTGCAGCCGGAGATTTTGGTTTTCGAGGATCACGTCCATCGGTGATGTGGGAGACCAGTGCGCCTGCGGGAACGGCACCGAGCAGGACTTGCCGAACCGGTAGTTCTGGAGCCCCGAGAGCCCGCAGACCGCGCTGACGATCGAAGCCCCGTGGATGATCGCGGTCGGGATGCCCCGGTCTGCCGCACGGATCCGGAGATCCGCATGGGTGGTCGAGACCATCGGGTCGCCGGCGCAGAGAAAGACCGTGTTTCCTGTTGCCGCGCAGTCGAGCAGTTCTTCCGGGTGCTGCTCCACGTCAGCCCGCATGAGCAGCCGGACCGGTTTTTTGTAGAACGCTTCGAGGTCTTCTCGTGAAGCCCCCATGAGCTTTGACGTGTACCCCTCAAGAAAGACATAATCCGCGTTCCTGATGAGAAGAAGTCCCTTCTCCGAGATGTCCCGCTTGTCATAGAGGCCGAGGCCGATAAAGGTGAGCATGTCCGCGCTTCTCAGTCAATAAAAGGAAAATCCGCCGGCGTATCCCGGGGTGTTTTCCTGACCGTATCAGTAAATGAACCGGGTAATCGAATCCACCAGCGATTCAAGGACATCCCGCACGTCGTCCTTGAGCTGTGCGGAGATCAAAAAGACCGGGACATTCTTACCGATACCAATCGTTTTCCGTAACTCCTCTTCGCTTATGAGCCCGGGCAGATCTTTTTTGTTCGCCGCAACAACGATCGGCACGTGCAACTTGGTGATCGTTTTAAAGAGGTGCCGGGCCCGCGTGAGCTGCTCATGGTTCGTTGCATCCACTAAGAGGACGACGCCCATCGCATTATGCAGGATCACCGGGAGCATCGGGTCGAACCGGGGCTGGCCGGGGGTACCGTAGAGAGTAATGTCGAAATCCTTCCAGTGCAGCCAGCCAAAGTCCATGGCAATGGTCGTCACATCGCCCTCAACACCCGCGCGGTTGACCGACACCCCCAGTTCCGTGGCGTTTGCCACGAACCGGGATTTCCCGGATCCCGGTGGCCCGGTCACGACGATCTTGGGAATGTAGGGTACGATATGGCCGTTCTTGACAAGGAAGGGTACCGAACGGCGCAGCTGGGTGGACCACGAGGTGTACACGATGGTAAAGTAATTGAAGTGCGGCAGGGGTTGTAACGAGGACTTGATCGCAAGGATGAGGTCAAAGGACTTCCTGACCGCGAGCGACTCAAGGAATGCATCCCCCTCGAGGTTCAGGTGCTCGATGATGATGGTGGATTCCGGCGGGCAGCAGGCCCGCGAGAGCAGGGAAAGTCCTTTTTCCAGGCCAAAATCATCGTAAATCATATCGAAATACCCGAAGATGACCTCGACTTTGTTCTCGGTGGAAAGTTTTTTGATCCGCGCCTGCCATTCCTCGTCCGCTGTTCCTCCTTTTACGACCCGCCGCTGTATGCGTTCCCGGTCGACACTGTCCAGGAATGCGATTTTGAACTCCTTATTTTTGAGGGATTTTCCCCGGATCTCCCCGACATCGTGCAGGAATGCATCGACCGTCGTGTGAGGGATGATCATCAGGCATGACCGTCCCTTTTCGAGCGCCTCGTACAGTGTCGAGATCATGAAGAGTTGCCCGTCGACCCCGGGCTCGAGGCTGTAGAGCACCCGGCTTCCTTCGGGTATCCCACCCGCCAGCATATCATCGATCCCGTACATCCCTGTTGAAATCATAACGCCAGAATCACCTGTCCCTTGCTGATCGTAAACTTATGCCAGTCCGCGTTTACGCCACGGATACCCATCACCCGGAAATAGTTGTCCGACCGCTCCACTTTGACCTCGATCACAATTGTCATGAGCTGCTTGATGAGGGAGATTGTCTTCTCATCAAACGCCTCGCTGTTAAGGATGTAGATGCCAAACCCCTCGATCTTCTTTATTCTCGCCGTCATCACGTGGAGGAACTGGTACAGCACTTCGAGCTTGCGGTACATGAGCAGGGTCGAGACCGAGTTGACGCAGAACCGGATCGGGGGCGGGAACAGCCCGTCATTCTCCCCGGAAAACGTCCCGTCGAAGATCGTCTCGACCATGTGGGAGAACTTGATCCCGATCCCGGTAAGATCGGTGGGGTTCGTGACAAACATGAACCGCTCGGTGTCGGAAATTGACGGTGTCGAACTTTTGGTGATCGCATCGATCACGCCGACAAAATGCTTGTCGGCGCCGGCCACCTTGAACTGGTCGATCACTTCCGAGGCACGCTCGTTTGTTGAAAGCATGATTGCATACTCCCCGGGCAGGGGTTTTGTGAGGGCATAGGAGAGCTGCTCTGCGTAACTGAGTGACGGTGCCAGAAGAAGAAGATTTGTTCCTGCATCAAACCCCCCGGTGGTCTGATCGATCTGGGGGATCCCGGTTTTATAGGAG
>JBEKTA010000047.1:0-9100 GCA_049516515.1 Methanoregula sp.
AGACCATCCCAATGGCCATTACGCCCCCGGTCACGGCGCCGCATGAACAGCCGGCGCCGCCGATCCCGATTGGAAAGCCGGACGCGAGCCGGATAACCTCTTCCGGGTAGCCGAGCCCGAACTCGTCGTTGATGGCCTTGACGATCGCTTCGGAACAGTAGAACTGGCCGGAGCGATAGTACTCCTCTGCGATCTTCCGGACCCGTGACGGATCCGGCCCTGATCCTCTTCCCTGATGAGCATGACTCCGGTGATGGGGGGCATGGGGTTCCATAGTACTACACAACCCTGGTATGATCCTGACTATTTTCTGATGCCGAGAGTGCCGCCCCGATCGCCCCGACAATCTGGGGATCGGGTGGTACACAAACAGGGACGCCCATCTCGCTTTCGAGAAGGGCCCGTGCGCAGCCGTTTAAGGCGACACCGCCGGCAAAAAATATCTTTCCCGGTGGTGCAACCCGTTTTAAGAGGCCCGCGGACCGGCTCACGATGGCTTTGTGAATTCCAAGAGCCACCTCGTTCCTGTCCGCACCCTGGGAGGTGAGGGATACGACCTCGGATTCTGCAAAGACGGTACACATGCTGTTGATCTTTTCTGCCCTCTTTGCCGAGAGCGCAGCGGTTGAGAACTCTTCGAGCGTAAAACCAAGCGCGGTCGCCATGACCTCTAAGAACCGGCCGGTCCCCGCAGCACACCGGTCGTTCATCTCGAATTTACACAACTTGCCTTGCTCGTCCAGCGAAATAGCCTTGGTGTCCTGCCCGCCGATATCAAGGACTGAACCGCAGTCATCTGAAAAAAAGCGTGATCCAAGGACAAAGGCGGTGATCTCGCTTACCACCGGGCAGTCAAGATGCCCTTTGATCAGGTGTCTCCCGTAGCCGGTCGCGGTGATGCGATCGAACGCCACACCGTCCATGAGTGCCCGTGCAGTCCCCATCGGGTCGTGGGAGGTAACTGACTTGCGGGAAAAAACGAGTTTGCCGTTTTCCAGCACGGCAAACTTGATGGTCCGCGATCCGATGTCGATTCCTGCATATCTCATTTTCTCTTCAGGCGTTCGTTAAAGGCCTCGATTCGTGTCTTGAGCTGGCCGGCATCTTCCTGGCTGTAATCTGTCTCAAGGCGCAGGGTCGGGATATGTGATTTTTCCAGTTCCTTTTCCACCGGCCCGCTCTCGATAATATAGGGCTGGCAGAACTGGAGACTGTAGTGGATGACCCCGTCTGCATGGAGTTTTTTTGTCATCTCCTTGACATAGTCCACCCGTGAAGGGTTCGGCGTAAAGACAGCGCAGTCGATATTGAAATACCGGTCGGTAATCGCATCGAGCAGCTCTTCGACGGTGTTGCCCTTTGGTTCGGTCAGCCACCGGTTGCCGCGTTCTCCAACGCAGGATTCCTCGCCAACGATCACGGCATTGCTTGTCTCGATGAGCATCGGCAGCTTCCAGTTCGGGACGGCCATCGGGCATCCCGAGACAATGACCCGGGTTGTCCCCTTGGGGAAGACGCCCTTGTGATGTTTCACGCGCTCTTCCAGCTCGTCGCAGAGTTTGTTGACCGAGTCGGTGAATCGGACCGGGTCATCGTGGAAGAAGACCTGGTTGATGAGGAGCGCATCAAGCCCCGAGATCGGTGCCGGGTCTGCGGCCCGGATCGCGGCAAGCCGGATCATCGCCCTGCGCTTTGCATTGACGATCTCAATTCCTTTCTTAAGTGACTGGACGGTTACCTTCTTCCCGCTCTCCTTTTCGAGTTTTGCAATGAACTTGCGGTATTCCTCTTTGAGTAACAGCCTTCCCGTCTCGCTCTTTGTCTGCGGGAGGTCCATGACATAGAGATCCTTTACGAGGGGCCGGAAGATCTCATACGCCTTCTTCTTGCCGTCGCAGGTATTCTCTCCCACGATGACATCGCACGACTCCACGTAGGGGCAGAGCTTCCCGAGCTTGAACCCGAACATGGACTTGATAAGCGAGCACGTGTTCCGCGGAAGGAGTGCCTCAGCCGCTTCAAAGCCCAGTTCCGCACCGGCGCACAACCCTACTGCCACACCGTCAACGGCAAGGACGAGTTCTTCGGGAACAAAGACGCAGTACGAGCCGATAACCGTGCGACCCTGCGCTTTTGCATCCACAATCTCCTTGATACGCAGCCCGTGGACTTCGCTCATCACAAAATCAAAATACTTCATTCCCTCGGGGCGGTCTTTCTGGGAAAGGAAAATGTCGGTGTAGGCTTTCCCGAGACCTGCGAGCAGTGCGTTATGGCCGTCCACATCAAGACCGAGTGACGTCCACATCTCCGTGTAATCTGTCATTGTTGTACAACCTGCCTTGTCGATGATATCAGATTTTTTTGACTTCTGCCTTTAACGCGATGGCATGCTGGATGGTGAACATGCCCATGCAGTGCGTCAGGGAATATTCCTGGAGGTCCTTGAGCTGGGCTTCGGTTACCTCGCCCTTCACGTCCATAAAGACGCGGAATGCATTCACAAGAGGATTCTTGCCGAGATCGAACTGGGCGGTATAATCGAGATCGGCCTCGACCCGGGTCTTCACACTGGAGAGCTTGATGTTTCTTATCGAGGCCTCGGTTACGAGAGTGCTTGAGAAACAGGCGGCAAACCAGAAGAGGCCAAATGCCATCGGGCCGGGACGGCTGGCAGGCCTGGCAAAGTTCGGGTGGCTGGCTTCCATCGTGTAGGTGCCGTCCTTTACCTTGACCACAGACCGGAACTGCGGTCCGCCTTCTGTAAAGAGCCAGTCTCCTTCGATCTTCGCGGTGAACTTTGCATCCGCCGGGTTCTTCTGGATCTCCTTTTTGTACTCAATCACCTGCTTGGTGTCGATGTTGTTGACGCTCATTAGTTAACCCCTTACTTTGATTTGGAGTGAGTGTTAATAAAATTGATTAATCATGCAGGATTTATGGTTCAATGAGTTTTACCTGCCCCGGAACCAGGATGGTTTTTTTATGCAAAATCTTTCCAGTTCCTCCGGAGCCGGGATGTCCTGCCCGACCTCCAGGATGGCACTCTTCTGTGATCGTAACGAAGTGAAATCCCGCGGTCATCAGGTCTGACCCGCACGACCGAAACAGTAAACACCCCCCGCCTCTATCGTACAATAATGGCAGACGAAAAGTACAAGATTGTCGTTTTTGGTGCGTTCGGGGCGGGAAAATCCACGCTGATCCAGACGCTCGACCCGCAGGCAAAGCATATCGAGGCCGAGTGTTCGGGTGGCACCACGACCATCGCCCTCGACTACGGCCGGGTGCAGATCGGGGAAAGAAGAGTCTACCTGTACGGGACCCCGGGTCAGGAGCGTTTCGAGTTTGCCCGGGAGATCATCGGGAAAGGCATGGACGGCGCGATCCTGCTCGTGGACGCCACCTCTCCCGTAGACGAGTTCATCATTCACCTCTACAATTCGATCGGTGCCGAGAAGATCCCGTTTATTGTCTTCCTCAACAAGTGCGACGCGGTCGGTGCAAAACCCGACGAGGCAAAAACGCATTTCCCCGGCGCCGGGTTTGTAACCGTTTCATCCAGGGATCGCAGGCAGGCACGCACCGCTGTCGAGGGTTTCATCGGCACGCTCCGGCCTCACGCCACTTGCAGTCCGTCAGCATAAGAGGAGGAGGTGCCCGGAGCACCCTCAATCAGCGCCGCTTTTTTTGTCCCGGCACGGCCTCCCGTGTGCCGCTGCCATCACCTTTCGTATAGGGTACGAATTTTGCGCCCTGCATCCGGATCCCGGAAACAATGGTCTGCCCGGCTGCATGGGCCTTTTTTGAGGTCACCGCGATCACGTCGACCGCATCCGCAAGCGGCCCGGCCCTGACCTTGGGCGCGAGGATTTCCTGTACCTGGAAAATCCCGGCCGAACTGGACATGTGGATTACAAGGCCAATGGGCTTTTCTTTTCCTTTCCTGATCTCGACTTTTTCGATGGCAAGTGCTGAGACCGAGTGGATTGTGATGCTCCCCGATTCAAACGCGACCCGGCCCCGGCCCCTGGTCATGTCGGTCGAGTCCGCGATGCAGACCAGCGCCGCCTCGATTGTAAGCGGTTTTGGCACGCCGTGATGGGTGTAGATCGCGGAGAGGATAAACGACCGGATCGCGGTGCGCTTTTGCGGGTCGTCGTAGATCGCCGGGAGGAGCCGATCAAGGATGGGAAGGGCAAGCACCACGCCGAGGTCCGCATGGTCCTCGCGGTGCACCATGTTGCCGAGGTCGTGGCAGAGCATCGCGGTCAGCACCACGAGCGCCGCGTCGTCCCGGTCGCCGAATTTCCCGGTGATGATATCGGGAACAAACGACGAGCCGTCCAGCAGGTCGAGCATGGTGAGTGCCGATGCGGTGGCGACTGTGACATGGGTCCTGCCGTGGTCGTTCATCCCCAGTTTTGTCGAAGCGACATAGTTTGCCATCCGCCAGCTGGCCTGCACTTCGGGATCCCCGGTCAGGAGTTCCCACATCTGTTTTGCCCGGGGCCGGCGGGAGAGGTGGTAAACGATGATCTCCGTGGAGCGTGCTTCGAGATCCGGGTCCTGGGTGACTTGGGGTTTTTTCATGATTGCGTCCTGTTGTACTCTCTCCGGCCCGGCACATAGGTATTGCTTTGGAGGATTCGATGCCCGATCGTTAGAGCCAAAAGAGTACGGGGAATTATTGGTTTCTCGTTAAATTATAGGGATAACTCTTGTTCTTCTCAAATGAGGTGATGGGGGCTAACGCCCCCAAACCCCCATGACGATGGACTCCGCCGCCCCCAAAGGGATGCCCCCGCGGTGGATCAATGACGAAAAAACCAAAAACTTCCTGACCCCGCCGTGCCCCTGAAAGGGGAAATCCTCGTATTTTTCAGAGGAGGGTATCCGTGGGGGACTGAATATGGTTAAAACCGGTTTTTTCAAGCAAAAATTATTTTGTTTTCCCCGTTGTGATCGGATCTCTCGGACAACTGCGAATATATGCATTACTAATCAGCAGGCCGCTACTAAAACCCCCAGAAAAAAAGAATACTACCGGATTTTTTCTCCGGACCACTTTACTCTACGACCGCGTGGAGGATCACAGCCTTTTCTTTCGGACGGTCTTCCCTGTCGGTCTTTGTCTTCCCGATCTTGTCCACGACATCCATACCTTCTGCGACCTTCCCGAAGACCGGGTGTTTGTCGTCGAGGAAGTTGTTGTTGACAAGGTTGATGAAGAACTGCGATCCCCCGGTGTTCGGGCCTGCATTTGCCATCGAGATGGTGCCCCGGTCGTTTTTATTGTGGGCCGTAAACTCGTCCTTGATCACATAGCCCGGGCCGCCCCTGCCGGTGCCGGTCGGGTCGCCGCCCTGAAGCATGAACCCGGCGATCACGCGGTGGAAGATGACGCCGTCGTAATAGCCTTTCTTTGCGAGCGTTTCGAAGTTACCGGCGGTGATCGGCATGTCGGGATCGAGCGCGATCGTGATATTGCCCATGTTCGTTTCGAGCCGTACCCGTTTACCGGGTTCCTGTGCTGGTGTCATGGTTACAAGGAAAGTATTGCATGTGAAAGATATTCTTTGTTGTGCGAAAAGAGGGGAGGGCTCCCGGTACGGGAGTCCCCCGCCCGGCCCATAGCGGCATGCAACAAAAAATGCCTTTTCGCGTCCGACAATACCCTCGTTACACCATCTCTGCGTGCAGGATCGTCACGTTTGTTTCCGGCCGGTTGTTTTCATCGGTGGTTACATTCCCGATTGCATCTACCACATCCATCCCGTCGGTCACCGTCCCGAAGACCGGGTAACCTGTATCTAGGCGGGTGTTGTCCACGAGGTTGATGAAGAACTGCGATCCCCCGGTGTCCGGGCCTGCATTTGCCATCGCGACCGTGCCCCTGAGGTTGTGGTTGTGGGCCGTGAATTCGTCGGGAATCGTGTAGCCGGGCCCGCCTCTGCCCGTGCCGGTCGGGTCGCCCGCCTGGATCATAAACCCGGCGATCACGCGGTGGAAGATGACGCCATTATAGAACCCGCTTTTGGTGAGGTTTTCGAAGTTGCCGGCGGTAATAGGCATGTCGGGATCGAGCGCGATCGTGATATTGCCCATCGTGGTTTCGAGCCGAACTTTGTCCCATGCGGCAAGGGTTGCGGCCTGTGCCGTTGCCGGAGAACCGGTGGTTCCCGGGGTCGTCACGGATGCCGAAGGAGCCGTGGAGGTCCCGGCAGTCTGCATGCACCCGGCAGAGATAAGCAGGGCACATGCGAGAACAGCGAGGATCAATAATGGTTGTTGCAGTTTCATGCCATACCCGGTTTTTTTGGCGCGAAAAAAAGGTTGTGTAAAAGATCCGATCAGGGGGTCTTTGGCGCATCTTCCATTTTGCGGCCAAAGATGTAGAGTGCGCCGAGCACGATGATGATGGAGACCACGCCGGTCATGATGATCCATGCACCCTGTGTGGTTGAGGCCACGTAGTCGCCTGCCGCCACATCGATCCCGAGGACCGCAACGGTGTTCCCGTTTGAGTTGTAGAGGGAGTCATCGATCGGGGCGTAGGCGGACATGAACGATCCCCACGAATCGGAGTACGGCTGCGGCGATGCGGTCGGGCCTGAGAGAGCTGCGAAGATCTGCATCTTGTCCGGCGAGGTATCCTTCTCGCCAATCCGTGCAGAACCTGACGGGTCCAGCGGGTACAGGTCATCAACGAGGAACGTGGCCGATTTATCGGTCGTGTTCACCGTGATGATATACGCGTTGATGATGTGGTCGTTCATGCTGCGCATCGTGCGCAGTTTCTTTGCGATGGCGAGGTACTGTGTCGAGTTTTCATCACCGGGTCTGAGTCCCTGGATCTCGCTTGCATTGATCTCCGTCGCCATGACGCCGGCGGTTGATTTGAGGCCGAACTGTGCGGAACTTTTGAGCGCTGCATCCGAACTGGTGTATGCAAGCGCCGTGAGCCCGGCAATGATGATGACCGCAATAAGTGCCGTTAACCAGAGTTGTGTTGAACGTGAACATGCCTGTGCCATATCAGGATCGCCTCCTCATGAATATGCCACTCCCGAACACCGCCGCAAGTACTCCTATAACAGGTACCGGTCCGGGTGCCGGGGAACTGGTCGGAGTTGGTGTGGGAGCTACGGTGAGCGTGGCTGCAACCGGTGCGGTCTGGCCTGAAATTACGGTCGTCGTCGTGGTATAGTCAAGGTAGCCATCTGATGAGATGCGGACCGAGTGCTGGCCCGGTACCATGGTATCTACGGTAAGCGGGGTAAAGCCGCGGAAGAGTCCATCGACCCAGACTTCCGCATTCTGGGGTACCGTGCTTACCGCTAAACTGCCGGTCGGCTGGACCGGTCCCGGGTTCCCTCCCGAGGAGGTCAGGGTTGCAGGGATCGCAGTCACGATACCGGCCTGGACATAGATCGTGTTGAGCCAGTCATAGTAGCCGGGGGCGGTTACCTTGAAGAGGTGCTTACCTGAAGGAACGCTTGAAAGCACGAGACTCCCTGCTGAGTCAACGGTTCCCATTGCGTTACTGTCCATGTACACGGTTGCACCCGGTACGGATGCGAAGGTGACTGTCCCGTAGATCCCGGTCGAGAGCGTGACCGGCAGGTCTTGGGACTGGCCGCCCGTAACCCCGACGTATGTCGTGTAATCGTTGTAGCCCGCGAGGCTGAGTTCGACCTGGTGGCTGCCCGGGTACAGGGTGAGGGTCAGCGGAGTTTTCCCGTAATAGTTGTCGCCGTCCACGTACACGAGTGCGTGGGATGGATTTGAAGTTACATAGACGGTCCCGGTTTCATGGGGCTGCGGCGAGGGGCTTAACGACGGGTAATACCCCGACGTCTGCCCGACATTTACGGTGATAACCGTTGAGTCCGGGGTAAACCCGCCCATCGTTGCCCGCATCGTGTACGTGCCCGGTACCAGGTTCGGGAGAGTCAGCGGGGAGTACCCCTGGAAGTTCCCGTTCAGGTAGATGGCCGCACCGTACGGGCTGGACTGGGCGTAGATCGCCCCGGTCATCAGGGGTGGTGTAGGTGTGGGTGCAACCGGGTTGATGGTCGCGTAGACCGCAACATGTTCGTCCTTTTCCGGCATGTTGGCCAGACTGCCGGACCAGCTCGTGTATCCCGATTTTGTAACAGTTATTGTCGAGACCGGGGTACCGGTCGTTGACACTGGCACCGAGAGGAGTCCCCCGGCAATCGTGCCTTTGACGTTGCCGTTGAAATACACGGTGGCGCCGTCAGCGTTGCAGTAAACGTCGACATAACCGGTGTCGCCGCCCACCATCGTGGTCGGCTGTGTTACGGTCGGCAGCTCCGTGGGCTCAGTTACAGTCGGTAATCCGGTAGGTTCCTCGGTCGGTGCTGTGACCGTTGGAATTTCCGTTGGTTCTTCGGTCGACTGCGTTACGGTCGGCCATTCAGTCGGCTCCTCGGTCGGTGCTGTGACCGTTGGAATTTCCGTTGGTTCTTCAGTCGGCGCCGTGATGTACGGTGTCGGCTCCTCCGTCGGTTCGGTCGTTGTTATCACCGGTTCATTGATGTCCGAGTCTCCCGCCACGATCGGGAAAAGGACGATCAGGCAGAGTGCCAGTACCAGCACGAGAACAAGCAGTTTCTTTGTCACACTATCTCTTCCTGTAATAGTAGTTCTGGCAGATGATGCATAAATAAAAGAGGGATTTGGTGGGGGTTTCTGGAAATACGGTGCAGACTACGGGCTGGCCCGAGTTTCCCGCACAGTGCTGTTGTTTTTTATGTCCGGGAAAGCCCGTTTATAACCCCGGCGAGCCGGTGCATGCCCTCGTTGATCTGGTCCTCTCCGGCATTGGAGAAGTTGAGACGGATCATATCCTCGCCGCCGCCGTCGACAAAAAACGGCATCCCGGGGAGCACCGCGACCTTCTTTTCGATCCCTTCGCGGAACACCTGCATGGCGGAAAGTCCCGGGGGAAGTGTCGCCGTCAGGAACATGCCACCCTCGTGGGTCGTGTGGGTAAGGGCGGGCATCAGGTCGTCGAAGAGATCGCACATGAGCCGGCACTGCCTGCTGTAGACTGAAACGATCTTTTTGATGT
>JBEKTA010000048.1:0-9025 GCA_049516515.1 Methanoregula sp.
ATCCTTTTTCCAGTATGGTGACGGGATGCTGGCGAACTATACCCTCTACACCAACATCGGAAACCATGAATATCATAATATTTCGAATGACGATGGCCCGCCCACAGATGCCTACCAGTACCGGAACTCGTTTGACAATCCCCTGAACTATTCCTTTGACTGTTCCGGTATCAGGTTCGTTGTCCTCGATTCTCCGGACCCGAACAATCCCATTGGCGATGACCCCCAACCGTCCCTTGCGTACTCGGAGAAACAGGCATCTTGGCTGAAAGATCAGCTGGATAATAACCTGTCGGGTACCTTTGTCATAGACCATCATCCTGTCTGGACCTATGGCCGTGCCACCGCGGACCCGGCCCTCCAGCCTTGGGAGACCCTGTTCCATACGTACCCCATCAGTGCGGATTTCGCCGGCCATATCCACAGTTACCAGCGGTTCTCCGTGAATGGCATCCCCTATTTTATCGTTGCCGATGCGGGGGGAGTGTTCGTCAACCTCAGTGACGGCAAACCGTACCCGCCGTCATACGTGCACGGGGCAACAAAGAACCTGGGATATCTCAAGGTCATGGTGGACCCGGCGAATAATACGGCAACCGCGAACGAGTACTTTGTCGCATGGGTGGCGGATTATGACTCCGAGACAGCGACTGTCATCAGCCCGCCCCTTCTTGCTGACAGCATTACCTTCCCCCTCAAAACGAATCTGCCTACCCCGACACCCACACCGGCTCATCACAGCTACCAGACTGTCAGCGGGGGACAACCCGAAAAAAGCGGGGTCTCTGGTTATACCGGTCCTGCTCCCACACAGGTAATCTCCAATCCGGCACCATTGCCTTCACCTGTTGCGATTCATACCCTTGAACCGGCAGACCCTGCAACGACTCTGCCGCCGCTGCCGACCAATACGCCCCGGTCCGGGACCGGTGCGGTACCGGTGATTGGAGCGCTCGGCCTGTGCAGTGCGATCTTCTTGTTCCGGAAGAACGGGAATTAATCTTTTTTTCGGGAGGATGCCTCATATAAGTGGGGGGATCTGTAACTCGCTGCCGCTGGTGGATCCGCAGGCACCCTTTACCATATTGCAGGTTCGGGACCGGATCAATCTTCTGTGAGGATCTGGTGCGTTGTTGTAATTTTTACGATACTGAACAGGTATCGATTACAGGAAGGACGTTTATTTTAATCTCGTTAAATTCCTGGAATTGGCGCAAAGGTTGATTACGCCCCCGCACAAGAATGAACGTTTGTCATGTGCGGCCGGTACTCGCTTGCCTGTATCGATGATCTCTGCGGGAGGTTCCGGGTGATCGACCCGGCCATCGGGTTCCGTTCGCACTTCAACATCGCGCCGGGCAGCACGAACCCGGTGATCGTGGTGCACGAGCGGGCAGAAGCAGTCATGATGCAGTGGGGCCTTGTGCCGCACTGGGCAAAAGACATTACGGCGACGCACCGCCCGATCAATGCCCGGGCCGAAGGTCTCGCGGAAAAGCCAATGTTCCGCGATCTTTTAAGGACGAAACGGTGCCTCGTGCCCGCGAGCGGGTTTTTTGAGTGGAAGCAGGAAGCCGGGCGCAAAGTCCCGTTCTACTTCCACGTAAAAGGCGATCCGGTCTTTGGTTTTGCCGGCCTCTACGATGTCTGGAGTAACCCGGCGGGGACGACCCTTGCGACATATACGATCATCACGACCGCCGCAAACACTCTTATGGCGCCGGTTCACCTCCGGATGCCGGTGATCCTCCGGCAGGACGACGAGATGCGATGGCTGTCCCGGGATGTGCTCCCCGCCGGTGAGATGCGCCGGATCCTTGCGCCGTACCCCCCGGAATTAATGGAGGCGTACCCGGTGTCGGAACGGGTAAATGATCCAGATGCGGACGATGAGCGGCTTATCGGGCCGGTAAAGGGGTTGTGAAGGGAATCCCGTCATCAACGAGGAGATCCGCCCACAAAAAAGCATGACGGGGCCCGCCGCCACCCCGGGATCTGTCACTCCTCCGTCAGCACTTCATCGAGACCATCTGCTGTCAGGTCTGCGTGGATGGTCCTTGCAATAAACGGCAGGGCGGCACCTGAGGGGATGCCGAGCTCGGCGAGAACCCGACCGGCGAGAGCCTGCGGGTCAGGATTCCCGGGAAGTTCTGATTCTGCTTTTTTTACTGCGGCGTGGACCTGTCGGATATAGGTGAGGGAATCTCGAAGACGCGAGTACGTCATGTCTCCCGTTGCGGGCGTGTCATGTGAGGGAAGGTAGTGCCTGACACCCTGAATTTTCCCCAGTCTGCGAATCGACCGTACCAATGCGACCGGGTCTGTGTAGATCGGTGCACGCCCGGGTGCCTGCACGGTGTCACCGGTGAAGAGTGCCATTTCTTCCCGGATGAGCAGGGATATAGATCCCGGTGAGTGGCCGGGTGTATGAAGCACCTCAGCGGTAAGTCCTTTTCCAAGACTGATCGTATCCCTGTCCTGAAGGAGCCGCCCGACCGGAACAGATCCGCCAACCATCGGCGGGACGCCCGGTGCCGGGCTTTTCAGCAGCATCGGGTCGATGTTCTCGATCCAAGGGGCGTCCAGCGGGTGTGCAGCCACCGTGCAATCAGTCAGGTCACGGATCGCCTTTGCAGCGCCGGTATGGTCTGGATGCGAATGGGTCAGGATGATCAGCCCGATCCCGGAGGGATCCCGGCCGGTCGAGCGGATATCCTCATAGATCAGTTTTTCAGAGCCATTGAACCCGGTATCGATCACGGTGATACTCTCCCCGAATACAAGGTAGACATTCACAAACCGGTCCGGCGCTGGTCCCAAGGGAGTCCTGATGACATGGATGCGTGGCGTAATCTGCATTGGAATCGCCTACAGCGATCTCCACCTATAAACCATAAATAGGATGCTGTTCCCGGGTAGATTTTTCATCACACAAAAATTCTCTCTTCAGCCTCTGGTCGATAAACCTCGCATGCAAGAATTTATACAGCATCATAAGCGAAATCTGGATTACGGATAACGGAGACAGGTAAGACCCGCCAAACGCGGCGTCATCTCCATTTTCAGGAGTTAATTGACATGAAGACAGGCGGAAATACAGTCCTTATCACCGGCGGAGCGACAGGCATAGGCCTCGCTATGGCCGAAGAGTTTGCAAAAGTGGGTAGTGAGATCATCATCTGCGGGAGAACACAAGAGGCGTTGAACCTGGCGAAACACAAACTGCCGTCACCATGAAAATAATCAAAAATACCCGAGGTCGTCGAGCACTTTTTTTACGACAATAAACCCGTTCCTGCCGTACTGCTCTGCGTCAACGAACACGGCGCCGACCAGGGCTTCGGTCACCATGTCGTTTTGTTTGATCCCTGTTATCCAGATCTCTTCCTGTGTCATCTCTCTGAAACCCTGGACATAACGCATGAGCTGGTGTTTTTCGGCAAAGGTCCGGGTCCTTTCGAGCTTTATGTCTTCGGGTTTCTGGACTGTGATCTCCCCCGTGCCCTGCATCAGGCTCTCGTAGAGCTTGCAGGTGACAACGGCGTCAAGGACCGCGTCACCCACGGCCGCGAGCGGTTCAGTGCAGCCTTTCTTTGGTGCAGGCGTTTCTCCAGCCTGGCTGATCATGGCATCTTCGAGGATCTTTTCGTTATGGAACCTGTACCCGATCAGGTCCTGCAGGTCATCGGGAAAAGCACTTTTATCCATACTGCCCCTCTCCCCGGCACTGGGGGGAATTCGGTGCGGGTATGTTATGCGTTCATAAATATGAATCTTGTTTAATAATTTCCGGGACTTTCGTGAAGGGTCGGGCATCTGGCCGGGCCGTTTCAGAAAAAGATCCGGGCCCCGCGGTCGCCCGTGGCTTTCTGACGGGAAGGATATTTACGGAGCGTCCTGCAGGTCATGGACAAAATTTCGGGAAATCACCTGTTACGACGTACTAATTTTGGAAAAGTATCCCCGGGTTCCGGGAAGAAATCAAGATCGAAAGGAACAAGATTATAATTAGCGAACATTATTAAAAAAGCTGAATGTTGTTCCCTTGTACCGCATACTTTATGTGGATGATGAACCCGGCCTGCTTGAGATTGGCAAGCTCTTCCTCGAGCAGAGCGGGCAGTTCAGCGTTGATGTCATTACCTCTGCCCCGGCGGCACTTGCACTCCTGAATACAAAAAACTACGATGCCATCATCTCCGATTACCAGATGCCGGGGATGGACGGCATCGAATTTTTAAAAACGGTCAGAACTTCGGGGAATACCCTCCCGTTCATCCTTTTCACCGGAAGGGGTCGTGAAGAGGTTGTCATCCAGGCCTTAAACGAAGGGGCTGATTTTTATCTCCAGAAAGGAGGCAATCCGTCAGCGCTGTTTGCCGAACTGACCCACAAGATACTGAGTGCAGTTGAACATCACCGGTCCGTGGAAAGGATAAAGTCCCTGAACCGGTTATACTCGGTCCTTTCTGCCACCAATAAAGCGATTGTGAAGATCAGTACAAAGGAGAAGTTTTTTTCCGAGATCTGCCGGATACTCGTGGAAACCGGGGGATTCTGCATGGCCTGGATCGGTCTTGCCGACCCGGAACACGCGGCCATCAGGCCTGCAGCGTCTGCCGGGCAGACTGGGGATTATCTCGATCATATCAGTATCTCGACAGAAGACGTCCCGCTCGGGCGGGGGCCGACCGGCACTGCATACCGGCAGGGGAGCTGCTATTTTTCCAATGATATTACCCGTGACCCGAATATGGAACCGTGGCGGGAATCTGCCCTGAAACACGGGTACCGTGCGAATGCCGCACTGCCGTTTTCCCTCGGGACAAAAAATGCCGGGGTACTTTCCCTGTATGCCCCGGTGAGCGGGTTTTTTGATGATGAGATCATCAGTCTCCTCAAGGAGTTAGCTGACGCGATATCCTTTGCTCTCCGGACCATTGACGAAAAGACAGAACGGGAATCTTCAGATGCTGCACTGAGGGAAAGTGAGGAACGGTTCCGCACGCTCTACAT
The DNA here is from genome assembly GCA_049516515.1 of Methanoregula sp. GTDB lineage: Archaea > Halobacteriota > Methanomicrobia > Methanomicrobiales > Methanospirillaceae > Methanoregula. Next base: position 5,017 of record JBEKTA010000048.1, read on the forward strand.
CAACATGACTGAAGGTGCCGCCCTTCACGAGATTGTGTACACCGACAAGGGGACACCTGACGATTATATCATCCTTGAAACGAACCCTGCCTTTGAGAAACAACTAGCTCTCTCGCGAACCGCTGTTATCGGGAAGACAAGCCGCGAAGCCTATGGTGTCGCTCGGCCGCCCTACCTTGATATCTATTCGGACGTGGCACTGACCGGAATGCCCGTGGCGTTTGAAACCTACTTCGCGCCGATGGACAAATATTTTTCAATATCCGTGTATTCGCCGAAAAAAGGCAGGTTTGCCACAATCTTCGACGACATTACGGAAAGGAAAAAGGCGGAGCATGAGCTGCAGGAAAAGACTGCGGAACTGGAAGACTATTTTTCAAAAAGCCTTTACCTTTCCTGCATCGCGGATACTGACGGTTATTTCCGGCGCCTGAACCCCGAATGGGAAAAAACCCTCGGGTATACGCTTGCGGACCTGGTGGGCTCCCGGTTCCTTGATCTTGTCCATCCGGATGACCAGCCCCGGACTCTCGCCGTTATGGGCGACCTTCATAACAAGAAAAATGTGCTTGACTTTACCAACCGTTTCCGACGCAAGGACGGCAGCTACCGGTGGATCGAATGGCACACGTATCCTAACCCTAAAAATAACCTGATCTTTGCCACTGCCCGGGACATTACCAGACAAAAAGAGACGGAAGAAACACTTCAGAATGTCAATGATTTGTTAAAAGGGGTCATTGAGAGCCCGGCAGGTGTGGTGATCTTTGCGCTTGACCGGCAGTACCGTTATATCGCGTTCAATGAAAACCATCGCAGGACAATGAAGCAGATCTGGGGAGCAGACATCGCTCTTGGGACCAGCATGCTTGCATACATCCAGGATCCCGGCGATCGTGCAAAAGCAACTCTCAATTTTAATCGCGCTCTTGCCGGGGAATCGTTCACGATAACGGAGGAATACGGCGACACAAATCTTGAACGCCGGTGGTATGAGAATGCATACAATCCCATCATGGATAAAAACGGGAAGATCAGCGGGCTCACGCTGTTCCTGACTGATATTACCGACCGCCAACATGTCGAAGAGGCATTGCGGGAGAGCGAAAAGCGGTACCATGATATATTCGACCTGAACAGTGCCGCGATGTTCATCGTAAACCCGCAGTCCGGCAGGATCGTGGACGCAAACGTCGCCGCCTGTCGCTATTACGGTTATAGTATGGAAGAGTTTTCCCGGATCCTGATAACCGATATCAATACTGCTGACCCGCTCGTCACCATGAAAAATATGGCACAGGCAGTCGAAGATCAAGGGGGGTTATTCACATTCCGGCACAGGAAAAAGAACGGTGAAATTCGTGATATCCTCGTGTTCAGTACCCCTGTCATAGTTAAAGGAGAACGGCTTCTCAATTCGATTTTACAGGATGTGACCGAACAAAAGAAGGCAGAACGTGCTCTTGTGCAGGCAAATACCAAACTTAACCTCCTTTCGGGTATCACCCGGCATGACATCAATAACCAGCTGACGGCGCTTCGGTCATATCTTTCTCTCCTCGATAATACGCCGGCCGGCACCCCGAAAAACAAGTATCTTGAAAAGGCTGAACAGGCGGCAGGGCGTATTTCCGCCTTCATCGAGTTTACCCGGGAATATGAATCGATCGGTATCCAGGCACCGGTGTGGCTGGATTGCCGCACGCTCGTTGACACGGCAATCCGGCAGGCCCCCCTTGGCAGGGTCACGGCAAAAAACGACATTCCCACCTGGGTGGAACTGTTCGCCGACCCGCTGGTTGTCAAGGTCTTTTACAACCTGATGGATAATGCAGTCCAGTACGGCGGCACGATCACCTGTATCCGGTTTTCTCCCAAACAATGCGGTGATAATTATGTCATCGTGTGCGAAGATGACGGGGTTGGTGTGCCGGCAGAGGAGAAGGAGAAGATCTTCGAGCGGGGGTTTGGGAAAAACACCGGTCTCGGGCTCGCGTTGTCACGCGAGATCCTGTCGATCACCGGCATCACGATTACAGAAAACGGCAAGCCGGGCAAAGGAGCACGGTTCGAGATCACCGTGCCGAAGGGATCGTACCGGTTCGCCGGTACGCAGTAAAATCCTGGTACCGTGCCAGTCCCCGGTGCACCCGGCCTTGTGCGCTTGCGATCCTCCTGTTCCGGAAGAACGGGAATTAATCTTTTTTTCGGGGACATGCCTCATGCGAGGTGAGGCAACGGTACCCGCCGATTCTTACGCGAAAATTCCGGCGAAAAATTTTGTAAAAAAAAAAGTGAATGTTTTCAGTCCTGCTTTTTCTCTTCCGGTATCCCGGGTGCCGCGGCTTTTTTGCCCCGGTGCCAGCGGTACACCCCGTACCCGATCCCGCCGAGGATGATGAGCGGCAGGAGCGTGAACAATCCGATGATCAGCACATCGATCATGCCGAGGAACCCGGCGATGCCTTCATTGATCGTGGCAACAAAGTCATGGCCCGCCTGCCCGCCGACCGGCTCTGGTTCCTGGAGGTAGACCGTGATCGTCGAGATATCGATACGGTTGTTGAGATAGTTCAGCCTCCCGTTCAGCTCGTCGAGCTGCGTCTGGACCGCATCGATCTGTTCCTGTACCGTGATGATATCCTCCACCTTGGTGCTCTGCTTCATGATCACGTTATACTGGGCCAGCTGGTTCGTATACGAAGTCTTCTGCGCCTGGAGGTCGACATACTGTTCTGTGACGTCCTCCCGGCTCGTGGAGATCGATTTGACCGTCCCGAGGGCCTTGACGCCCGCGATGGCGGTATCGAACCCGGCCTGCGGGACCCGGATGATGACCGTGCCGGAAAGGCCGCTGCCATAATTCTGTATATCTGTCGAAGACAGGTAACCTCCCTGCGCAACCGCGAGGTCTTTAAGAGCATCGGCGGTACCGGTCACATCCCTGACTTCAAGGGTCACATCCGCGGTGCTGATGATCTTCGTGTCAGTCCCTGTACCTCCCACATCCGATGATACCGATGTGGGCACGGGTGCAATTACCGCTTCGCCCATTCCAGGCGATACGACATTATCTGTCGCGAGACTGTACCCTTTTAAGACAGGCAAACCACCTGCCACACCCGGTAAAGACTGCGTATTTGCAAAAGTACCCGATGAAAGTACCATGTACCCGGCAGCACCGGCGAGCAGGATGCATGCCACAACAATTGTGGGGATTTTATATTTCATACACAGTCCATCGCTGTAAAATGTATATATACACGTCGTAAACTGCGAATATTTTCGCAGTTATGGCGCCATGATACCGGCATTTCCGGTCCACCGGCTCACGGGATAAAAAAAAGTTATGCAGGGGTTTCGTTTCAGCGGATCTTAGCGTTTTGCCCGGTCTTTGCAGAAGTGTAAAGATCCAGCGCTGCAATCCCTCCAACCGTTGCCACCACAAACGCAACGATAAACAGTGCGAGATAATAGAGGAGGCCAAGAGCAATCCAGGTGCCGGTGGGATGCGAGGTGATCATCCCGGGTGGCCAGGCCATCCACGGATCGTTATAGCCGTGCGCTGCCTGGACGAGCAGGTACGTAAGGAACACACCGGATACGAGAACTCCAAGGAAGACGGCGCAGGCAGCTACCTCAATTAGGGTCTTTTTCATCATGGCAAATGATCCCACGACTGCCTCCCTGAGGGTCTTTTGCTCGAGAACGATCAAGGGCACGACAAACGGGGTCAGGATAAACAGGAGCAGATTGATCGCCGAATAGATCAGGGCCCACATGAACCCCAGGGGATATATCCATAACAGCAGCGATCGTCCTCCATAGCCCGGAACCTCGGTAAAGATGTTCGGATCCATAGTCAGGTTGAAGGGGAACTCTCCGAGAATGCTGGTAAGGAAAGAAAAAGGCCCGAACGTATAGAGGAACCCGAGTTCATGCGGGAACCAGACGAGGGTAAAATTAATGTAAAGCCTGTAGATCAGCATGCCTGCGAGTGCCAGGACAA
>JBEKTA010000049.1:0-9017 GCA_049516515.1 Methanoregula sp.
AGAGCATTTTACTTTTAATTTCTTTAAAAAGTCACGTTGGAAAAAATCCCGGCTCAGGTAACCTGCACGTTCCCGAGCCACGCACCGGGTTTCTCGATAACTTCCCCGACCACCCGGGCGCCTTCCACGAGTTTTGTCACCGCGTCAACAGATTCCGGCGGCACGACATACGCATACCCCATGCCCATGTTGAACGTCCGGTACATCTCGATCGGCGAGATCTTCCCGGTCTCCTGTATCCACCGGAAGATTTCCGGAGGGGTAAGCGGGTTGTCGAACCGGAATCCGAACTTTGAGAGCCGCAGGAAGTTTAAGAGTCCCCCCCCCGTGACGTGGCACATCCCGTGCACCGTGCAGGTGTCGGCGACATGCAGGCTCTCGTGGTAGATCCGGGTCGGTGTCAAGAGTTCCCGACCGAGGGTCTTTCCATTCGAAAGTTTCTGGTCATAGTCCGCGTATTTCTCCACGATGTTCCGGGCGAGCGAGAGGCCGTTACTGTGGACGCCTGTTGAGGAAACGCCGATGATCTTATCGCCGGGCCTGATCTTGTCGCCGGTCACGATCCGGTCCTTGGCCTGGATCCCCATGCAGGTACCGGCAAGGTCGAGGCCGTTTACGAGGCCCCGAAGAGACGCCGTCTCCCCGCCCACGATATCGATGTTTGCCTGCCTTGCCCCCTCGTTGAGGCCAAGGCCGATCTGCGCCATCTTCTCGATCGAGAGCCGGTCGGTCGCAATATAATCCACAAACGCGATCGGCTCCACGTGCATTACGTAGAGGTCGTTCACGTTCATAGCGATGCAGTCGATCCCGACCGTGCTCCAGTCCTGCAATTTGTCGGCCACGAGCATCTTCGTCCCCACGCCATCGGTGGTGAGAGCAAGGGCTTTGGGACCAAAATCGATCAGGCCGGCAAAGTGCCCGACGTTCCCGAGCATCGTGTAGTTCCCTTTCCGCTTGAAACTCAGGTTGTTGATCAGCGCTTTTATCGCGGTCGCTTCAAGATCGATATCAACGCCCGCATCGCGGTATGCATTCTCCGTCATTCTGATTCCTCTGATAGCCGGAACTCGTCGTGCAGCACCCGTACCGCACGCGGGCCGTCCTCCTGTTTTACCACAAACGAGATGTTCGCTTCGCTTGACCCCTGCGAGATCATCATAAGGTTGATCCCGGCCCGGCCAAGAGCCGTAAAGACCCTGCCGCCGGTCCCGGCTGCGCCTGCCATACCGGCCCCGACGACTGCCACTGCACAGACATCCCTGTTGTGCGTCACCTCGCGCACGATACCGTCTTTTACGAGAAACTCTAAGGCCGCCACCGCGGTCGGGAGGTGCGATTCGTCAACGATGAGCGAGATATTTGCCTCGCTTGACCCCTGCGTGATCATCAACACGTTGACCTCCTTGTCGGCAAGGGCGGAGAAGATCGCTTTTGCGACCCCCGGCCGGCCGATCATCTGGGCGCCGTTGATGTTGATCGAGGCGACCTTGTCGATGTAGGTGAGCGCCTTTACCACCCGGCTGTCCCGGTGGCCGTTCCTTACAATCATCGTCCCGGGTGCATCGGGATTGAACGTGTTCTTCACCCGGACAAGGATGTTTTTGCGCATCGCGGGATCGATCGAACGCGGGTGCATGACCTTTGCGCCGAAGTACGAGAGTTCCATGACCTCGATGTATGAGATGCTCTTTAAGACCCGGGCGTCGTTGATGACCCGGGGGTCAGACGTCATGATGCCGTCGACATCGGTCCAGATCCAGATCTCGTCCGCATCGATCCCGGCACCCACGATTGACGCGGAGTAATCCGACCCGCTCCGGCCAAGGGTCGTGATGATCCCGCTTTCGGTACAGCCCATGAACCCCATGATGACCGGGATCTCTTTTTTGAGGAGCGGGTCGATCTTCTTTTTTATCCGTGCGTCGCTCTCGGTAAGAGCAGTCGCCTCGCCATGCTGGGGGGTGGTGAGGATACCGGCCTCGCAGCCGTCAAACACGGTGGACGGGATACCGCGCTGGCGGAGGGCCGCACCGACAATCGGGGCAAGCATCCGTTCGCCGTACGAGATGACATAGTCCTTCGACCGGGGCGTGAGCTCCCGCAGGTTGTGAATGGCAGAAAGGACGTGCTGGAGGCTCGCGAGCCGCTTCTCGATGACCGCTCCCACTTCTTTTACATAATCCGGCGCAGCGCCTTCGAGGGTTTTCATGTGCCGCTCGCGGAGTGCAGCGATGAGCGGCGCAACCTCCGAGCAGTCCGTTGCGCGGGGAAGTCTTTCTGCAATGGCGATGAGCTGGTCGGTGACGCCACGCTGTGCAGAGACCACGACCGCTACTTCATCACCGGCCTTGTGGTGTTTTTCAAGGATATCGACAACACGCCGGATACATTGTGCATCGGCAACGGAAGTCCCGCCAAATTTCATGAGATATTTCATGTCGGTTCACTCAGGCATGTACCATTTATTTATGTAACTATACGACGCACAGAATTATAATATGCATGCAGACGACGTAGTGGACTGCCATGTGCTGGTGATCGGCAGCGGCGGTGCGGGAGTCCGGGCGGCAATCGAGGCCGCGGGCTTGGGCGACACTGTGCTCGTCACAAAAACCATCGCGGGGAAAGGCGGATGCACCACGATGGCCGAAGGAGGCTACAACGCAGTACTCCGAAAAGAGGATTCCTGCGAGATCCACTACGAGGACACGCTCAAAGGGGGAGCATACCTCAACGACCCGGAACTCGTAAAAATTCTCGTGAAGGAATCACCACTGCGCATAGACGATCTGATCCGGTGGGGTGCGGTCTTCGATTTCACGGACACATGCGAGATCGCCCAGCGCCCGTTCGGCGGCCAGCGGTTTCCCCGTACCTGCTACGCAGGTGACCGGACCGGCCACGAGATGATGATGACGCTTGTCGAGCAGCTCGATGGAGCGGACGTCACAAAACTTCAGGAAGTGACCGTGATCGACCTGCTCAAAGAGAGCAACCAAGTCGCGGGCGCGATTGCACTCGATGAAAACGGCTCGATGGTTGTCATCACGGCCGACAGTACGATCCTTGCAACCGGCGGAGGGGCCCGGGTCTACGATGTCTCCACGAACTCTTCGAGCGGAACCGGGGACGGGTTTGCGATGGCGTACCGGGCGGGAGCGGAGCTCATCGATATGGAGATGGTTCAGTTCCACCCGACCGGCGCGGTGTACCCGCACGATGCCCGGGGCCGGCTCATCACCGAGGCGGTCCGGGGCGAGGGGGGTCTCCTGAAGAACCGGCTCGGCGAGCGGTTCATGAAAAAATACGATCCCGACCGGATGGAGCTCTCGACCCGGGACGTGGTCGCCCGGGCGATAGCGACCGAGATCGCGGCAGGAAGGGGCACGCCGCGTGGCGGGGTATACCTCGATGTCACGCACCTGCCGAAGGAACAGATCGAGAGCCAGCTGCCGGTGATGCTCGAACAGTTCCTCAAGTATGGCGTGGACATCCGGACCGAGCCCATGGAAGTCGCCCCGACCGCCCACCACATCATGGGCGGCCTGAAGATCACGCCCGAGTGTAAGACAACACTTCCGGGACTCTTTGCCTGCGGGGAATCGGCCGGGGGCGTGCAGGGTGCGAACCGTCTTGGAGGAAACGCCCTTGCCGACACACAGGTCTTCGGGAAACGCGCCGGGGAATTTGCGGCCCGGGCTGAAAAACGGGTAAAGAAGATCGACCCGGCCCAGATCGCAAAAACTGAAGAACGGCTCGAACGGTTCCTTTCGGGAACAGAAAACCCGGCAACCGTTCGGGAGGAGCTCCAGCACGCGATGTGGAAAGGTGCCGGGATCTTTCGGGATGAGGCAGGGCTCAAAAGTACGCTTGCTGTCGCGAGCCGTCTCCTGCAGGCGCCGATCAGAGCCGCTTCGCAGAGGAACCTCGCGGACTGCTGCATTGTCGAGAACATGTGCCTGACAGCAACGCTCATCTGCCGCTCGGCGCTGATCCGACCCGAGTCCCGGGGCGCCCACATGCGGACCGACATTGCGCAGGAATGGGACGCGGCGCACTCGCCGTACGGCCACACGTTCATCGCGAAAAACCGCGAGGGAATCGAGAAGCGGAAGGTGGCGGCATGAAGGAGCTCCACGTAACCGTCCAGCGCTTTGACCCGACCAAGGACAACAACCCTCATTTCGAATCCTACACGGTCAGCGTAAACGATGGCGCCCGGGTCCTTCACGTCCTGCATACGATCCATGATACGATCGATGCAACACTCGGGTACCGGTACTGCTGCGGGTCGGGCCAGTGCGGGAGCTGCGCAGTCCGGGTAAACGGGGAGCCGGTGCTTGCCTGCATGGAAGAGGCACAGGACGGGATCACGATTGCACCCTTAAACCTCCCGGTCAGGCTGGACCTCGTTGTCGATCTCCTGCCGAAGATCGAACAGATCGCATCGCTGAAACCGGCTGCGGAAGGCGAGACAAAACTCCCGACAAAAGCAGATATCGACGCCATCAAACCCCTCCGGGACTGTATCGAGTGCCTGGCCTGTGTCTCGGTCTGCCCGGCAATGGACGTGACAAAATTTCTGGGGCCCACCGCAATGCGGCAGGAGATGCGGCTTGCCCTTGACCCGCGGGACACCGGTGAGCGGGTGCCGGACGCGATCCGGGACGGCCTGTTTAACTGTACGAGCTGCCAGGCCTGTTACAAGACCTGCCCGAAGAAGATCAGGATCCCGGGGAAAGCGATCGAGAAACTCCGGGCGCTCGCAAACCAGCGGGGGTTCACGCTCCCCCGGCACCGGGAAGTCGAGGCGCTAATCAGGGAGACCGGCCGTAGTGTTGTCCGGAGTGCACCGTCGTTCATGGAGCAGGTCGGCACGACTATCGAGCCAATCGGACCGGCCAGGGCAACCGTGGGGTTCTTTGTCGGCTGCATGTACAACCTGCGCCAGCAGCAGTCCGCGCTCGACGCGATGGAAATCCTCAAACGGAATGGCATCCGGGTGATCATCCCCCAGGACCAGGTCTGCTGCGGCTCGCCGTTGATCCGGACCGGCCAGCTAAACTATGTCGATACGCTCAGGAAACGCAACATTGACGCGTTCCGGACCCGGGGGATCGACACCGTGATGACGATGTGCGCCGGCTGCGGCTCGACCCTCAAGCACGATTACGAGACGCCGTTTGCGGTGCTGGACATCAACCAGCTGCTCACGAAGTTCGGGATCGAGCCCCCGGCCCGGCTCCCGGTAAAAGCGACCTACCACGACCCCTGCCACCTGATGCGGGGGCAGGATGTGAAAGACGAGCCCCGGCAGCTGATTCGGCAGGTGGTCGACCTTGTCGAGATGCCTTCCATCTGTTGCGGGTCAGGTGGCGGGGTGAAGTCGGGCGTGCCTGAAGAAGCGGCAGCCCTTGGGAAACGGCGGGGCGAGGAGATCAGAAAAACCGGGGCCGACATTGTCATCACCTCCTGCCCGTTCTGCGAGTTCCACATCGCGAGCCACACGGACAAACCAGTGAAAAATATCATGACGGTTTTGCTTGAAGGGTACCGGGAGAAGGACCGGCTGGCGGAAAAGAAGAAAGAGTAAAAGTGTTATTCAGTAACCGGCGTCTAAACCACCCCCCACAATCCTACCTTCCCCTCTCCAAATCCGGGCCCAATCTGGTCTCAGATTTCCCGTTTCCGGACCTCAGATCCCATCTCCACAGGAACCGATGTCCACGCTTTTCGAGAATCCTGAATTAATCGCTTATTTTTGAAAATGCCTCGATTTAAGGGCCACTTAAACCTGCACAATAGCGGACTTCTGTTGGCAGGGTTTTTGGGATCGATCAGTTGGTCATCTGATAGGGAGATCTGCCACCCGGAGGCCGCTATGAGCGTTTTTCAATTTTACGTCGGAGAAATCGGTTTATTGTGGGGAGACCGATGGGAACTTGGGGGGATGGGAACGCTCGTGGGGGCAGCCGCCCCCGCCGCTTGGGCATCCCCCGGTTACGATGGTGCCGTATTACCTGTAACGCAAATATGGAAGGATTGGAGGTTTTCTTGTGCAGGTAATACCGAGTGAATCGCAATGCGCCCCGTCCCCTAGGGGGACTGGTTGCGCAAGAGGGGGGCTGCAGACAAGGAGACAAACACGATCTTGTCAGCCATACGGTTTTCCCGTCCAAAATTCATCTGTTTCTAAAATTTTCCGGCAATTTAGATTTCAGTCCAGACATTTTCGGGCACGAAAGTTCGTATAGCGTAAAAATTTCCGGCACGAAACCGTTTATGATGCAAAAAAGGATTGCATATAACAAGAGTGTGAGAAAGATCAGACTTTCTGCATCACGTACTCGTACGCCTCAAGCGCAGCCTTGGCCCCTTCCCCGGCGGCAATAATGATCTGCTTGCTTTTGACCGAGGTCACATCACCGGCAGCGAATATCCCGGGCCGGCTCGTGCGGCCATCGACATCCACAACGATCTCACCCCGGTCGTGTAGGTTCACGAGGCCGTCAAGGACTTCCGTGTTCGGCGTCCACCCGATCTCGATAAACACGCCGTCCACACCGATGCTCTGGTCGGGTTGGCCCTCGGTTCTTATCGTGATCTGATCAAGGAACTTGTCACCAGAGAGCCTGACGATCTGCGAATGCTGGTGCATCGTGATATTTTTTATTCCCTCAAGTTTTTTCAGGTACACCGGATCCGCTTTGATCGTGCTTCTCACGATCAGACTTACCGACGCAGCGATCCCGCTCATCTCGATCGCTGTCTGGACTGCCGAGTTCCCGCCGCCGACAATGGCCACCTTCTTTCCCTTGTAAAGCGGCCCGTCGCAGGTTGAGCAGATCGAAAGCCCGCGCCCGAGATACTTCTCTTCCTCTGATACGCCGAGTTTCTTTGGCTGCTTGCCCTGCGTTAAGATCAGACTTTTTGCTTTCATGGTGACCCCGGAAGCGGTTTTCACCGTAAAAAGGCCGTCTTCCGGCGCAATACCGCTCACCCGGCCCAGTTCAAGCCGGACATCAAGCGTGCGCACCTGCTCCTCGAACCTCTTCATCAGGTCTTCACCAGTGATCATCCGGTAGCCCATGTAATTCTCGATCGCCCATGATTCAAGCGCCTGGCCACCAATATTTTCCGATATTATCAGGGTCTTCAAGAGTTTGCGTGCGCAATACACGCCTGCGGTCAACCCGGCCGGACCGGCACCCACGATAATGACATCATACTGCCCGCTCCCGGCCGGTGTCCCGAAGAGTGCGTTCAACCGCTCTGAATCATACCCGACAATGACCTCGTCATCGACCGTAATAACCGGTACCCCGCGCTGGCCCGAGAGCACAATCATCTTCTGCGCCGCAGCAGTATCTGCACCGACATCGATGGCAGTATAGGTAACTCCCTGTTTATCGAGGAACGCCTTTGCCATCCGGCAGTACGGACAGTTTTTGGTGGAATAGACGGTGACCATACTCATGAATGCGAAGAGGTTTCCGACGGATATAAAGATTGTGCAGGTGCATATGACGGGCAAAGCATAAACGCAAATTTCTTTTCCCGTGAGCCCTAATACACCATTCATACAACAGACAGGATAGTACCATGCACACGCACGCCGGCCGTAGCCCCTTAAGGGTAATTATCTGGGGAATGGTATTTGTGCTGCTGATCAGCATTCCCGCCGTGGCTGCAGCATCCGGCACAGCACCTGTTACCAGCGGCCCGGCAGTCTATCTCAACTTCAACGAGGGAAGCGGCAATATAGCCCTTGATGCATCCGGGAACGGAAACACCGGCACGATCCATGGCAATGTACTCCGGGTTGAGAACAGCGGATGCGTGAAAGCGCTGGTACTGGACGGAAATGCGAATTATGTCTCTATCCCGTACACCTCACTGAACCATCCTACCGATGCGATCACGGTCTCTCTCTGGTTCTACGTAAACGACACGATACCCCAGACACTGATCTCGACATACGATAATGGAGGGGGGTACCGGCTCGGATTCGATGACGGAAACGATCTCTGGTGGACGCTGGCTCTTGATAATACCGGGGATGTGTCAGTGGTTATCCCGCACGAGAGTATCAGTACCGGGCAATGGCACCACGTGACCGGTACGTATGACGGCCAGACATCCAATATTTATCTTGATGGCATTCTCCGCAACCAGGTAAATGCAACCGGGGCAATCCAGTACACAGATAATAATTATGTACAGGTCGGCGCCAATGCAGGGAATGCAGAGACACCCGACCAGAACCAGCCCGATTATCTTAATGGGGGGATCGATGAGGTCAGGATCTACAACCGGGCACTTTCCTACGGGGAGGTCATGGATGACCGGTTCATGTGCACCGCTGAACCGGGAACAGGAATCCTGTCGCTCCCCAACAGCACGGCTCCGGCCTTTCTTACCTCGGGCACTATCGTGCTGGGTGCCGGGGAGAACGCAACAAGGGAACTGACTTTTTCAAACCGGATCGAAGAGGGGGTCTGGCATATTGCAGTCCTGCCCGGCTCGCAGCTGACTGTGCAGGCTACGGATGCCTATTCAGGAGTCTATCCGGATGAGTGGTACGTGGAGCTCAAAGACCAGGACACCCGGCTCACGCGGGCGGTTGCTTTCCCGGCCACAAACAACGCACCTGTCACCGGCACCATCGCGTCAGGTAATGCCACGGTGCTCGTACACTACTTCGGCGGCACGGGCCGCTTCCCGGCGGGAGTGAGCATCATGTTCACCGCCACAGAGCAGAAGAGCCCGAACCCGGTATCCTCGCTGCCAAAGGTAATCCTCGAATACCCTATCATCGTGATCTACTCTGCATCCTGGGCAACGCTGATCGCTCTCGTGGTGGTCATATTCTGGGTCCATAAACGACACAGCAAACCATAAAACCATTTTAACCATTTACAATTCAGGATCGGACTCATAGAAATGGATGGAATACGGTGTGCAGTGGATTTTTGAGGAACATCTTTTGAAAAAAGTTACAGGGTAATTTCGCG
>JBEKTA010000050.1:0-8995 GCA_049516515.1 Methanoregula sp.
ATGAAACTCATCCACATCGCCGACACCCATCTCTGTCTCGCGGCCTTCAGCAGGCTGGACCCGGAAAGCGGCATGAACCTGCGCGAGAAGCAGATCTATGACAATTTCCTCGTGGGGATTGATGAGATCATCCGGCACAAGCCCGACGTGCTCGTTCACGCGGGCGACCTTTTTGATACGGTCAAGCCCAAGACCCGGGCCTACACGACTGTGCTCGAAGCCCTCGAACGGCTCAACGCGGCCGGCATCCCGCTCGTGATAATCGCCGGGAACCACAGCATGACCAAGACCCGGTACACGACCTCGCCGTTTGAAGTCCTCTCCTACCACCCCTCGCAGATCACGGCGGCCTACAGGTTCCGGTACGAGAAGGTGGAGCTCGGCGACACGGTCTTTCACCTGATCCCGAACATGCTCCGTCCCGAGGATTACCGCTCGGCCTTTGACCAGGTGGAGTTTGCCCGCGACCACTCTAACGTGCTCGTGACCCACGGCCTTGCGACCGCGATAAAGGACAAGCGCCTCGCGACCGTTGCCGAGCACGAGCTGGACGGTACGATCCTCTCCTCTGATTTCGATTACATCGCGCTCGGCCACTACCACAACCAGTCGCAGATCACGGACAATGCGTGGTACTCGGGCTCGACCGAGTATCTCACGTACGGCGAGATCCGGGACGAGAAGGGCGGGCTTCTTGTCGACCCGGACCGGCATGAGGTTGTGCCACTCGAACTCCCGAGGACCCCGATGGCAGATTGCGGCACGATCAGATGCCAGGGCGTGCACCCCGGGGATATCACCGAAGAGATCATCGCAAGGGTCACAAAGAAAAACCTCCCGCAGTTTGCGATGGCGCAGGTAACGCTTGACGGCATGTCGCGGGAGCACGGGAAAGGGATCGACACAAAAGACCTTGCCGGCATCCGCGAGCAGCTCCTTGACCTGAAGATCCGGGTGAAATCCGAAGACGGGGATACGCCCGTCCCGCTCCAGCAGGACTTAACGATGATCGACTACCTGCAGGAGTTCGAGGGGTTCGTGGAGAAGCACCAGCTCTCGGCAAAACAGAAGAAGTTTGCCCTCCTTCGCGGAAAAGAAGTCCTCCAGACCGTCATGGACGAGCACCGGGGGACGGCAGAATGATCCTCGACCGGCTCGAACTCAGTAACTTCAAGCGGTTCCGGCACGCGGAGATCAACTTCCAGGACGGCATCACCGGCATCCTCGGGAATAACGGCACGGGGAAGTCGAGCCTTGTTACCGCGATCTTCTTTGCGCTCTATGGCGTGAAGGCGACCGGGATCTCCGCAGATTATATCGTTTCGAGTTTTGCCTCCCCGAAGGACAAGTGCGAGGTTGTCCTCGATTTCCGGATCGGAGGGGACAGCTACAAGATCATCCGGACCTTCAAAAAGGGAAAGAGCGTCTCCCACGAGGCAGAGTTCTACAAGAACCGGCAGCTGGTGGCAAAAGAGGTGAGCCCGGTCGAGGCCGAGGTAAAAAGGACGCTCGGGATGGGCCCGGTGGATTTCAAGAATACGATCTACGCGGCCCAGAAAGACCTCCTCACCCTGCTCGACAACACCCCGGCCAAGCGCAAGGAGTGGTTCCAGAAAGCGCTCGGGATTGATTACCTCAAAGACGGGAGCGATGCGGTCTTAAAAAAACAGGCCGATGAAAAGACCGGCGAACTCCAGCATAAGGAGGGCGAGCTCGCGGCTCTCGCCGGCCGGCAGAGCGAGGAGGAGCTCGCAAAACTTCATGCGTCCGTAAAGAAATTCCATGCACTGATCGCGGAGCACGGGCAGGCACGGGACACAAAAAAGAAAGAGCGGGCGGAACTAGACGGGAAACAGAAAGTCCTTGCCGAGAAGAAACTCGCGTACAACCGCCTCCTCCAGCAGCAGCAGAACCTCATAAGGGAGCTCGACGAGGATACCCGGGCCGCACAGAAACTTGAGGCCCGGCTCGCGCTCCTTGCCGGTGAGGATGCCGAGTACCGGCGCATCGAAAAGACCGCGGGGTCGTATGCGGACGTAAAACAGCGGCTCGATGCGATGCGGGAGACGAAGAGCGAGCACCTCCGGCTCACGGTAGAACTCGGGTTTGCCACAAAAGAGATCGCCGACCTTGCTGCACGGGCAGAAAAACAGCGGACCCTTATTTCGGCCCTCGACGCGGATATGCAAAAAAAAGCCGATCACGCTTCAAAAATCCGGACCGGCCTCGGTGTCGGGGAGCTTGCGGAGGACCGGCTCGAACCGGCCGTCAGTTACCGGCTTGCAGAGATCAACAAACAGACCGGTACCCTTGCCACCCGGCTGGCACACTATCGGGAAGAGCGGGAGAAGATCGCGGCCGACCAAAAGACAATTCTTGATGCCGGCGCTGACGGGGTCTGCCCCCTGTGCCGGCAGAAACTCGGGGACCATTTCGGGAGTATTGAGGCAGAGTTTTCTTCACAGCTCCAGGCTCTTGAAGAAAAAGCAGTCGACGATCTCAAACGGCAGGAGACACTCGCACACGAGAAAGTCGCGATCGAAGCCTTAAAACCGGTCCTTGATGGGTTCCGCACGATCGCAGAGAAACTCCGGCAGAGGCCGGTGCATGAAGAGGAACTGGCCTGTCTCGTGGCACAGCAGAAGGCAAAAGCCGGCGTGCAGAAAGCCCTCACAGAATCCCTTGCGAAGATCGGGTACGATGAGAAGGCATTTCTGGCCTGCGAGCGGGAGAGTGCAGAGGTGCAGAAGGTGCAGCTCCGCTTCATCGAGCTCGGGAAGAAGATCGGGCAGGGCGAGCAGGCAAAAGAGCAGCTTGCCGATCTTACCGCCAGGATAGCGGGACGCGGGCGAGAACTTGCAAAACTCGCTGAAGAGATCAAAGCCGCTGCGTTTGATCCCGCCGGGGCAGCAACACTCGAAGCCGCAATAGCCGCAACCGATGCAGCGTTGCGGAACGAGGAGGTTGCCATTGCCGGTGCCACAAAAGACCTCCGTTTCACGGAAGAGAAGATCGCGGAGTACAAAAAGGCGGCAGAGCAGATCGCCCAACTGGAAAAGCAGGCCGCTGAACTCAAAGACGAGATCGAGCTCCTGAAACTGACCCGCTCCCTCATCGCCGAGTACGTGGTGTACCTCATGCAGGTCGTGCGGAGCCGGCTTGAGGGCGAGGTGAGCCGGATCATCGCGGAGATCACGGGCGGCAGGTACGAGCAAGTCCTGCTGGACGAGGACTTCAACCTTCTCGTCCGCGATGTGGACAACGATTATGCGATCGACCGGTTCAGCGGCGGCGAGCAGGACGACATCGCGGTCGCGCTCAGGATCGCCCTCTCCCGGTACCTCGCCGAGCTCCACCAGGTGCACGAGAGTACTTTCCTCATCTTCGATGAAATATTCGGGAGCCAGGACGAGGAGCGGAGGAACAACTTGCTCACCTCATTGCGCACGCAGGAGTCCCGGTTCCCGCAGATCCTCCTCATCTCCCATATCGCGGAGATGCAGGGCGAGTTTGCGAACACGCTCGTGATTGAAATGGGCGCAGACAACGCGAGCCGGATCCGGGAGGTGGAATAATGCCGTTAAGAGAGTCATACGAAGAATCGCTCACGCTGATCCTCGAACGCATCACCCACCAGATGCCCTACGACCTCGTGGAACAATTTGCATCAACAAGCCACCTCACCGGCGCAGACATTTGTCCAATCCGGGAGAAAACCCCCGGCATCGTGAGTGCGATTGACGGGAGCAATGCGATTGTCGCGGAATCCGGCAGTTTTGCCCTCGCGGCAATCCGTGCAGCCCAGACAACATTTAACAAAGGAGAACGTCTTTCCCGGGCAATCACTCCTTTATCGGTTGTCTCTGTCGGCCCTGAAGAGGAGAGCGAAGATTTCAGACTTCTCATGAGCGAGTGCTTCGGGATTTTTCCCGGCGCCGGCCTCAAAAATAATGATGCCGAACGGGTCTCGGCGATCCTCCGCGACACGCTCGAATACTGGATTGCATTAAAGCAGGCCCGGGAACTGCCGGCAGGATCCCTCCTCCTCCTTGACGGGGCATTACGGATTACCGATCCGAACCATGATCCCATCCTGCAGGAGATTATCCGGACTGCACAGGACAGGGGCGTGCTCCTTGCCGCAGTAACAAAACGGACCCGGGCAACCTGGGGCGGGGGCCATCCCCTGCTCCCGGCCGTGGCAGGACTTACCCACACCGCCGGGATCAACAGCCCCTGGTGGACCCGCATTGATGAAAGCATCCTCGACAGCGCCAAGTACGAACGGGGACGCAAAGGAGACCTCTATGTTGCATCCTTCCATCCCACGAAGAATTACCCCCTCAAACTGGAACTGCCCAAAGGCACGGATGAACGAACGGTTGAAATGATCATGAGCTCAATAGCTGCCTGTTGTGATGACGGAAGAATTCCCGGTTACCCATACCCGCTCCTCGACGCCCACCGCACGGTGGTCATCGACCAGATACTGACGGAACAGATCCGGCAGGACTTAATGAAAGGCTTTGCATCGCAGAATATGAACAGGGAAATTTTCGATTTACTGTTTGGTGATATCCATGATGACTTTAAACGATATTGAGAACACCGACACGACAAAGTTCAGGCTTATCGGTAAAAGCGTCCTCTCGTACCGGTTCATTGTGCCCCACGATGCAGAACTTTTTGTCGGGGATATTGTAAAAATTGTGGATGCAGACAAGGGGTATACATTCTTTGCAAAAGTCATCGATCTCTTCCACGAGAGCAACTTTGCCGACAGGAACTGGGACACCCGACCGTTCAGCGAGCATTTCTATGGCCTTGGCGAGGATGTTTTTATCGGTGTCGAAGCAGTCCCGCTTGGGTTTATCGACAGGACCGGCACGTTCCGGAAACCCCGCACGATCCCGGTAAAATTTTCTGACGTCGCCCTCCCAAAAGCCGGGGATTTTGCATTCCTCTCAAAAGTCATGGGGGACATCGAAGTCGGGGTCATGCGGACCGGCCAGGGCGTGTTAAAAGAGGTCCCGGTCAAGATCCACAGCAAAGTACTCCCCCAGCACATGGGTGTCTTTGCAACGACCGGCATGGGCAAGTCGAATTTCATGAAGACCTTCTGCGCTTCGTGCATGAAGCAGCAGCAGTTCGGTCTCCTGGTTGTCGATCCCCATGGGGAGTACGTGCGGGGCGGCCTTTCAAGCACCGGCAAAAAGACGCTCGGGCTCCTCCATTATACAAACGGCAGGGACGGCCTTGTGGTCTTTACCATCAGCGAAGGCGACCGCAAAAAGTACTCGCTCTCCAGCCTCTGGCTGGACTACGAGGATTTCCGGATGACGGATTTGAACCTACTATACGATTCCTCGCAGGCCCAGCGCGATCTCATCGAAACGCTCGAAGAGTTTTCAGGAAACGAGATTATCCCGTTCTTCCTTAAAGCAAATGTCGAGACGCTCCCGGATGAAGTAAAGGACAACCGGTACACCGGGCCATATCCCGATATTGCACAGAAACTTGGCTCGTTCCAGCCCGGGACCCTCGGGGTCATTCAGCGCCGGATCAAGTATATCGTGCAGGGCAACCGCCAATTCTTCCGCGAATCCGGTTCCTGCATCCCGGAGATCCTCAAATACCTCCATGACAACAAGGTCGTTTTAATCGATATCCCCCGGATGGGCGAGAGGAGCGAACTCTTCGTCCTCTCCATGATCACCCGGCGGATCATGCAGGCGCACCGAAAATCATCAGAGGACTTTGGCGTCGAGAGCGAACCTGCCGAACAGAAAAAAGTGCTTATCACCATTGAAGAGGCGCAGCGGGTACTCGGTGCCGGCGGGTCCTCCACCCAGATCTTCCGCGAATGTGCCATGGAGGGGCGGAAGTTCGGAGTCGGGCTCTGTGTTATCACCCAGCAGCCAAAGAACGTGGACCCCAAAGTGCTGGCACAGATTAACACCTTCGTGGTCATGGGCCTCGGTGACCGGGGCGACCGCGAGATCATCATGGGCAGCGCCAAGCAGGACCTTTCCAAAATGGAGATCGAAATCCAGACGCTCGACCAGGGGGACGCGATCCTCTCGACCATAGGCATCCCGTTCCCGGTCAGCACGAGGATCCACGAATACGAAGAGTATATCTCCCGCCTGAACGCAGAAAAAAAGACCGGTATCAGGGACGGCCTTGAGACGGGTTTTTCCTGAACCGTTTTTACGGACAGTTCAGCAGTTTACGGGTGCAAAAACATCCTCAGCCCAATCTCTTCTCCCTATACCCTGCCAAAAGCGGGCACTGATTCATGACAGAACCCCACCAGTAATCCCATCCCCAAAGACCGGATCTGTATGCTCATCGACTCGATCTACGCGTTTGCGATGACCCTGCTCATCATCACCATCGAGATCCCCTCAAAATACGAACATGCGCACGACATCGCACCGGTCTACCCGATTCTTCTCTCTGTCATCCCGGATCTCGTCCACTATTTTATCGCGTTTGTCCTGCTCGCGATCCTCTGGTACTTCGAGCACCAGCAGTTTCAGCACCTCGCCCGCCCGCTTCTCTGCATGAACATGGCAGGTCTCGTCTTTGTCTGCCTGATCCCTTTCTCCACCAATATCGCCGGCGACTACCCGTTCGACACGCTCGGTACCATCGTCTTCGAGCTCAATATCCTTGTCATCGGGATGATTGCCTTTGTCCAGTGGATCTCTATCCGGAACCGGGCTTCTGACCTTGTTCCCGGATTAAATCTGTCGCAGATCAACCGCGAGATCACCTGGTCGCTTGTCTTTCCCTGCTCTCCCTTGCCGGGATATCATTAGCTCTTGTCAACATTCCCTGGAGTGCCGGCATATACGCGTTTGCCCCGGTTATCCTGGCGTTCCTGTCCTTGGGAACACCAACCTGATCCTGACGGCGGCATGTTCTGCCGCAACGAAACAATCATCCCGGAAAAAAGACCGTTCCACCTTTTCGTATTCCCGCATGTCCGCTAACTTCAACTACCATGAGCGCACACGATTTTACGGCGATGAAGTCCGCCTCCAACCGTCACTCCCGTGACTGATGACTTCTACCCGTACCTGATGATTGGAGGTTTCTTTTCGATGTCGCCCTATCCCGCGTACCGTGACCGATGCCTGGAGTTTGTGCCGCAGGGTCCGTTATCAGATCCCGCCTGTGAAAAAAACCGGATCCCGGATGAACGGGGTGCCGTTCCGGAGGATTTCGGATGCTAAAAGAGGACTGCATCCCCTTTCTTGCCGTTGCAACCGGGGGATGTATAGGCTCGATGGCCCGATTCCTGATCGATGAACAGATCACCTCACTTTACGGTACACTGCTCGTCAACACGATCGGCTGCTTCTTTTTAGGCATCTTCATGTACGAATCGATGTACCTGGGCCGGTTCTCCCGGACGACACGGCAGTTCTGCACGGTCGGGATCATCGGGGCGTTTACGACATTCTCGGCCCTTGAAGTCCAGTCCTTTGCTGCAGGCCCGGTTCTGGGACTGCTCAACCTTGCGGCTACACTCCTCCTTGGCTTTGCTGCGATCTGGTGCGGGAGACTGGTCATCCTCCATGGGAGGTTTGCCTGATGGAGCCGCTCCTTCTTGTCGGACTTGGCGGCGTTGCCGGGTCGCTTTTGCGCTTCGTGTTCTCGCGTCTCCAGCCATGCCGGGGCATTCCTGCAGGAACGCTGCTCGTCAACATCACCGGGAGTTTTGCCTTCTCCCTCCTTGTCTTCTCCCAGGTGCAGGGCGACCTGTATTATCTTATCGGCACCGGCGGTCTCGGGGGGTTTACCACGTTCTCGACCTTCTCGTACGAGACCTTCAGGATGATGGAGGATCATGATTATCGCACCCTCGCGACATATATTGCGATCAGTGTCGGGGGAGGCCTGTGTGCCGTGGCTGCAGGATACCTGATCTGCACCGGGTGGCCCGCCTGATCCTCGGGAGGAATGGAGCATGCTTATGGATGGAGTTTTACTCAAGATCTATATCGCGGAGTCGGCAAAGATTGGCGACCGGCCGGCGTACAAGTACCTGGTGGATTATTTCAAGGAAAAAGGATTTCCCGGCTGTACTGTCTTCCGGGGCATGGCAGGATTCGGCCACGAGAGTGTTATCCACACGGTCGACGTGATCCGGCTCTCGCTCAACCTGCCGGTGACCATTGAGGTGGTGGATGAGGAAGAAAAGATCATGGCAGTTCTTCCGGACATCGAAAAATTCGTGACGCACGGGCAGGTCACGCTCCAGAACGTCAGGATGATCCGGAAAACCCCGTAACGCTCCTGACCGTTCTTTTCTCCCGATGACCGGGACGCGATCGACGTTTAAAAGAACGTTCGGTTTCACGCCGCTGATCGAAAAATGCCGGATGGCAAAAACCTGTAACGTATAAAAAAAATGATTTTCTGATTATTACTTTGGCACCGGGCTGAACACGTTCTCGTAGATCATGTCGCTGCCGGTATTCTTAAGCCGTGCCCGCTCCTGTTTCTCCTCGACATAGGCCATGAGCGGCAGTTCCATGGAAACACCCGGGACATGGCCGAACATCTTCTCGAGTTCGACCTGCTGGGCGTGCATGAAGAGTGCGTTCGGGATCTCCGCAGGGCAGAGTTCCTGGCACTGGCCGCAGTTCACGCATGAATCAGCGATGTGGGCGAACCGGATCAGGTGGAACATGAAGTTTGGCGGAACTTCGCCGGGTTTCACATAGACCGGGTTCTTTGTTGTGCAGTCAACGCAGTAGCAGATCGGGCAGGCGGAGATGCACGAGTAGCACTTGATGCACCGGCTGGTCTCCTCCATGATATCGGGAAGGTTATCCTTGACCAATACATGTACAGCGCTTACCCGCTCTTTTATCGGCAACTTCAAATTCAGGGCAATGATCTGGCAGCCGCCGAGAAGACTTTGTTCGGTATAGCTCATACCGAGGCGGGATACCTGCTCGCCTGCCGCTGGGGGATGCCG
>JBEKTA010000051.1:0-8858 GCA_049516515.1 Methanoregula sp.
GCCCAGCGCCTTGATCATGAGGTCGCGAAGATCCTCGGGGATCTCGGAGCTGATCTTGTTCTCTACTAAGATGTCGCCGATGCTTTTGCCGGTGACCATCTTGACATCAGGGACGCCGTGGCGGTCCCGCAGGATCAGGCCGATCATGCTGCTCGATGTGCCTTCCTTGCGGAGATCGACAATAAGTTTCTCGATCGCTGCCTTGTCCGTGTTGGACCATGAAGGCGCCTCATTCCGCGCAGGCCGCACAGAGCATGACTGTCCTCTTCTTCTGGTGTGCATTCGTGCCATAGTTATACCTCCGGTTAATATGTAAGTCCAGAAAAGTGCAGTATGCTTACTGACTCTCTGTAATCCCAAAGCCTTTCGTTTTGAGGCCGTGTCAGAAAGACACGTCGGACTTACATCTGTCAGCACCAATTAAAAGTGCTGTCTTACTATTGACGGCCACGAATATTAAGGGTATCTGTGATCCGGCCGCGGCGTCCGTGGGGTACGTGCATAATCCCGGACAGTTCCGCAGCTTTTTACTCATACGAAACAAAACGGGATGGTACGATGGACGACCCTGCCCGGGACCCAACAGAGGATGAGGATCTTATCCTGTTCCGGGACTGTTTCTCGGTAAAATACATACAGTCCGCTGCTCTCTTCTGCCGGCTGGGGTTTGCCATAGAGTCCGGTTACGTCCGGACCGGTATCGTGTCTGCCGATGAGCGGCTCCGGCACGAGGCGTTTATCCTTAATGCAATATTCTCGTCGGTCGCATTCCTCGAGTCCACCATCAACGAGCTCTGGTCTGACGCAGCCGACAACGCGTATTTCTTTCCCGATGAAAAGAACGAGGCGCTGTTACGGGCGGTCGGGGAGAAATGGAACAATGAGAATTATTTTGACCGTACCCCGCTGCCGGTCAAGTACCAGAAGGTCCTTGAGATCGGCAACAAACCCCTGTTTCCGGAGGACGACCCGGTCTTTTTCGGGATAAAGGACCTGATCGCGATCCGGAACTACCTGATGCATTACCGGCGCGAATGGGTGACTATCCAGACCGGCACCACGCCCGATGCTGGTACCGGGGCCCCTGCAGACAGGTTCGAGCAGCACCTCAGGGACCGGTTCAGGGAAAACCCGCTCGCCCCAAAGAACCTGCCGTTCTTCCCGGACCGGTGCCTCGGGCACGGGTGTGCGGAATGGGCGGTAAATACCAGTCTTTCGTTCACCGACCGGTTCTTTGCGGCCCTTGGCCTGCCGGCGTCGTATGAGGGAATAAAAAAGGAACTGCTGACGAGATGACCGGCCGGGACCCCCGCCGACTCCTCGCGTGCATATATCCCGTTGTGATCCCGTCGGGAAAACTATAAAAAAGATATTAGGGGTATATGACCGGGAAAGTTACCGCTTCTTTCCCCTTTTTTTCTTTGGCTCGTCCTTTGCCATGGACATGAGATCGATGATATAACTGCCCTCTTCGCCGCCGACGCTCACGATCCGCTCGTCGCTTTTAGCCATCTTGTCGATGTTGAGCTCGTAGGAGCCCGGGCCCACGATCCGGATCGTCTCGACCCGGTCGAACATCTCGACTTCTTTTTTGGCCTTACCCTTGATTTTGGGTTCGATAACTTCGAGGACTTCTTCCTGTGACTCGTCCGCGATCTCCTCGATCGACTTTTCGTCGAGCACGTCCTTGTTGATATCAGACTCCTTAACGTAGAGGAACTTCTTGCCGCCGCAGCTTGCGCAGCCTTTGAGGATCTCGGTCGACCCGTCTTTGTATTCCCTGCCGCATTTGGTGCACTTGTGTGGCATGATTCCTCCGCAGTCAGGCGAAGTTCTGGATCATCTTCTCGTACAGCTCTTCAGTATTCCTGCCCTCAAGCCCCGAGATCGCGACGACCGGGTGCTGGGGGAAGGCGCTCCGGATCCGTGACGGGGCTGCATCAGGCAGGTCGATCTTGTTCGCGACAATGATCACCGGCAGGTCCCGGCTCTCAATGATACCGACCATCATGATATTGACCTGCATGAAGGGGTCGAGGGTCGAGTCCAGCATGTAGATAACCCCGTCGATATCCTCGCGCAGCCAGTGCATCGCCTCGGCAACGCCCTCGGTTGCTTCCCGGGCCCGGATAATTGCCTCGTCTTTCTCCATCCCGAATTCCAGGAACTCGTGGTAATCGATCTTCGTCGTAACTCCTGGGGTATCCACGATATCGATCGTCACGGTATGCCCGTTTGCCCCCGAGATCACGATATCCTCGCGCTTCCTAGCCCTCCGGGTCTCGTGCGGGATCTCGCTGACCGGCCCGACCGCGTCGCCGGTCCAGTCCCGGGCGATACGGTTCGCGAGTGTCGTCTTGCCGGCATTTGGCGGCCCGTAGATCCCGATCCGGGTCCGCTTCTTCTTGAAAAACCGCCTGATAAACACGGAAAATTTCTTCTTTGCATTCCCTAATGTCTTGGAAAATGTCGTCATAGGGCCCCTCATTTGTCAGTATGGTGTGCCGGTACAACCGGTTTACCATCAACCGTGAGTAATGTTTGGAGAGGGTTCTTTATTATGTTTCTCGTACCGTCCGTCATGGTGCTCCCGTGATATTCCCCCGGGAGATTTTTTTGTATGACCCGGCCGCATCGTTTTTCGCCGCAGCCAAATTGTATTTATACAAGGGGCGGAAAGGATGCTAATTGTAATCATCAGTCAGGCACTTTTTAGGAGGTGACTCATGAAAAAGACAACCAACACGATCCGGTTTGAAACCCGCGTCCCGTTGAGCGAGATGATGAAACGCAATCCGACCATGATCAGCATTGAGGCTACGGTCGCAAAAGCGGCAAAAGCCATGTGCCGCGAAGAGGTTGGCAGTGTCATTATCCTCGAGAGGAACAAGCCGATTGGCATTGTTACCGAGGAAGACATCAACTGCAAGGTGGTGGCAAAGGATCTCAAACCAAGCACAGTTCAGGTAAGTACAATCATGAGTACGCCACTCATTACGGTGAGTGCGGATAAGACGGTCGCTGACGCAGCCCAGATGATGGTCAAGCACAAGGTCAGGAGACTTCCTGTTGTCGACAAGAGCGGCAAGGTCATCGGTATCGTTACCGTGCGGGATCTCCTGACCATCTCAAACGAGCAGAACGAGCTCCTCACGGATCTTATCGAGATCAACCGGGAGGATCATATCGAGGTGGGCATGTGCAGCCGATGCAGTCAGATGTCTGATGATCTTAAGCGTGTGGATGGTGTGATGCTCTGCGCCCGCTGCCGTGAAGAGGACACCCTTACATGAAAACAGCACGGGATTTCATGATCGAGATTCCTGTGCTGAACTGTCATGACGGGATAACAAAAGCACGGCAGATCTTACGGGACGACCGGTTCCGCGAGGTTTACGTCACCGGGACAAAAAAGGACCTGCTGGGGTATGTCGATATCACGGATGCCCTGCGGGTGACCGCGACGAAGTCGAATGTGACCGTTGAGGGATTCGTGAAGGATGCGGCATGCGCCGGCCCGGAAGCGTCCGTCGAGAGTGTGGCAAAGGCCATGCGGGAATTCCGGACCGACAGCGCCGCGCTCATCGATCCCGGCCGCCATATCCTTGGCGGAGTACTCCTCTCAGAGCTCTTCCCGGTTATCATCTCGCGGAACGAACTTTCGGGACGGGTCAGCACTCACATGTCAAAGCAGATCACCACAGCGGATCCAGTCGACACGCTCCAGCAGGTCTACGCGAAGATCGTGGAGACCGGGTTTACTGCGTTCCCGGTGGTGAAGAAAAAAAAGCTTGTCGGCTTCATCTCCCGCCGGGACCTGATCCGTTCAGGTGGGGCCCGGTCATCGATGGCCCAGAGCAGTACAAAAACCGTTGGGGATGTGATGGCACAGGAGGTCGTGACAATCTCCGGCGGGGCACCGCTTTCCGATGCGGCCCGGCTCATGGTCGATAACGATGTGAGCCAGCTTCCTGTCATTGATGGCGTTACCCTTGCGGGGATCCTCGACCGGCACGATGTCCTTGCAGGGCTCGCTTAAAAGACGGGCGGTATCCCAAAAACAGGGGAACACCGGCGGGACCGGCATCGGCAGACAACAAAAAAACGGAGGAACGTTGACGAATCAGAACGGGCGGGCCACCAAGCAGGGTGACCGGCTCTTAAAAATGCAGGGAAAATTCGATCGGGGCCCGGTCGAGTTCAAGTCCCACATCGTACAGCAGGAAGGCGAGGTGATGGCGATCGCGACACGGGACGTTATTTCCGTGCCTCCCACGCAGAGCATTATCAGCGCCGTCGCAACGATGACGGCGTGCGGATTTCGCCGGCTGCCGGTCACCGACCCCGGTACAAAGAAACTCCGGGGGATCGTCACCTCCGGCGACGTGATCAACTTCATGGGCGGGGGGGACAAGTACAAACTTGTCAGGGTCAGGCACCAGGGGAACCTTTCCGCCGCGGTCAACGAGAGCGTTCGCACGATCATGACCGCGAAACCCGAGGCGCTCCCTCACGATGCCCATATCGTCGATGCTCTGGAAATTATCGTGAAAAAAAAGATCGGGGGGCTCCCGATTGTCTACGATGACGGCGTGCTTGCCGGGATCGTGACCGAGCGGGACGTGCTCCGGATGCTTGCCGCTGAGCACAGCCCGCTCTTTGTCGAAGATGCAATGAGTTCCACCCTGAAAGTGACCGCACCCGACAGCCCGATTGCAACCGTTACCGAGGACATGACAAAGTTCCGGTTCCGCCGGCTGCCTGTTGTGAGTAACGACGTGCTCTTTGGCATCATCACTGCGACCGATATCATGCGGTACTTGGGAACGAGGGAGGTGTTTACCCGCCTCACCACCGGGAACATCGCAGAGGTGATGGCTCTCCCGGTGCGGGCGCTCATGGCCGGCGATCTGTTCACCACCACCCCGGAAACCCCGGTCAATGAGGCGGCACGGGAGATGCTGAAACGGAATATCGGGGCGCTGCCGGTCATCGAGAACGCGCGCCTTATCGGCCTCGTGACAGAATTCGACCTCGTGAGAGCGTTTTCCGAGGAGTAATCTCCATGCCAGCCAGCTACCTTGCCGCACGCGATGTGATGAGTGCCCCGGTCTTTGCCGTTTCCCCGACAGACACCGTGGCCTACGCCCGGAACCTGATGGTGCGGCACAAAATTTCGCGGGTCCTTGTGATCGAGGCGGGCAGACTCACCGGGATTCTCACGAAAAAGGACATCGGATACCGCCTCCGGCAGCAGGGGGCAGCATGGCGGAGGCGCCTGCCCGACCAGATCCCGGTGGCCGAGTATGCAACACCCGGCCCGATCATCGCCTCCCCCGACACCCTGCTTCGGACCATTGCTGCCACCTTTGTGGCAAAAAACATCGGTTGTGTGCCGGTGGTGGATCACGGGATGGTCACCGGGATCGTCACGAAAAGCGATCTGATGAAGTCCGCCTTTGTTGCCGGCCTTCGCGGCACGGTGCAGGACGTGATGGAGGATGCAGTAACGGTCAACCGCTGGCATTCGCTTGCCCACGTGATTGCGCTCATGAAAGAGCGGGACAAGAAACTGGTGGTGACCAGTAACGATGGATCGCTCGCCGGCATCATCACGGAGACCAGCCTGGCATTCCATGATGAGGACCGGAAACGATCCGGGGGGACAAACAACGAAGAACCTCTCAAGCGATATGAAACAATTCATGCCGGGAGCGGACCGGATGAACCGGCGAATATACCGGTGACCGCAGGCGACGTGATGACCAGCCCGGTGATCACGGTCGCCCCGGTAAGCCCGCTCCCGTATGCAGTCGGACTGATGCAAAGAGAACAGGTCAACAACCTGGTTGTCGTCGAACACGGCACCCTGGTAGGGATAATAAAACGTGATGATATCATAAAGGAAGTGGCGAAATGACAAAAGAATTGTTTATTAAAGATATCATGGCAAAACCAACGACCATATCCAAATCGGCAAAGATTACCGAGGCGCTCGACAAGATGCTAGATGAGGGAATCGACCCCCTAATCGCGCTTAACAATAATTCGGTTGTCGGCACGGTGTCCCGGCAGGCCATCGCGGAGAAACTGGGCAGCAAGCAGAACACCGCCCTTGCACCGGCCGCCATCCACGTGGCAAGTGTTGTCGAGGAGGATTTCACGAGTGTCTATCCTGATGAGAGCACGGACGTGCTTATCCCCCTGCTTCAGCGGTATAAGCTGGTGGTTGTCTACGACAGCGACCATAACCTGCTCGGGCAGGTGACGGCGATTGACCTGTTAAAGAAGTACCCGCACGAGGGCACCATCAAAAATGCCCTTGAAAAGGCCATCACCATCGATGCGGATGAGCGTGTCGTCCACCTCCGGCGCCTGATGCTGGACGACAAGATCTCCCGGTTTGTCGTGACCACAAACGACAAGATCACCGGTATCGTGACCGAGACTGACGTGGCGGTTGCGATGCGGAAGTTCCGGGAGATGGTAAAAGACCAGCACCAGGATCACCGGATCCGCAACCTGCTCGTAAAAGATATCATGAGCGCCCCGCTGATCTCGCTTGACATCGGTGCGGATTACCATGAGCTGGTCGACCTGATGGTGGCAAAAAACATCAGCACGGTGCCGATCACCGATAAGGGAAAACTGGCAGGTCTCGTTACCCGCCGGTCGCTCGTTCACGCCTTGTGATGGTCCGGCGGGAACGATTCAGACTCTCTCTTTTTTTTAAAGGCGCGGGCTAAAAGCCTCTCATATGAACAGCCGGATCAGGTAGTACAGGCCTACCACTGTCCCGATAACGACGATAATCCACTTCAACCGTCCCGGATTGATTCTGCCGGCGATGTGACCGCCAATTGCCCCGCCAAGGAGCGCCCCGGCCGCCATTACCACGGCAAGCGGCCAGATGATGAGCCCGGAGAAGAGGAAGAAGACCGCAGCAGCGACATTGGTGGCAAGCGACAGGCACTGCTTGAGTGCGTTGAGCCGGGTAAGGGTATCGTCAAGGAAGAGGCCGAGCACGGCAAGATAGATCACCGAAAGCCCCGGGCCGAAATACCCTCCGTAGATGGCGGCGAGGCCGGCCGGGAGGGCCGCGTTCCGGCAGCCTTTGCGGTCCGTCCCATCGTGGCCGGTCTGCCGGCGGATCCAGTCCCGGATCCGGTCCTGGACGGCGAGCAGGATCGCGGCAAGGAGAATCAGGAATGGGACAAGGATGTGGAAGACCTGTTCGCTGACGTACAGGAGAAGAATGCCCCCGACAAGGCCGCCGATAATACCGACCGGGACCAGCAGTAAGAGACGTTTTTTCTGTCCCGCGAGATCTTTTTTCTGGGCAAGCGCACCGCCGAGGTAGCCGGGGCAGAGCGCCACGGTATTGGTGATATTTGCCACAACCTCAGGGATTCCGAGTGCCACCAGTGCGGGAAATGAAATGAGCGTTCCCCCGCCGGCAAGGGCATTGACCATCCCTGCGGCAATGGCGGCAAGCCCTGCAAGTGCAAGTTCCGATCCGGGCAGCATTTTTCAAGAGTCCCTTGTGTGATGTCCTGCTGTAAGGTATGCCGGCGTGCGTTAGTGCTGCAGCGTGATGAATTCCTGTGCCTTCATGACGCGGACACCGATGTTTTTCATATCGCGGACGTTTGCCTGGTGGATTTCCTCAGTTTGTGCACCGGTGGCGTCGTCTATGAGGATCACCGGGTAGTTGTACGCGATCGCGTCGAAGACCGTGGTGCGGATGCAGTTTGGCGTCTGGACCCCGGTGATGACAAGCCCGGTGATGCCCAGGGTCCGGAGCATGAGATCGAGTTCGGTGCCGATAAATGCGCTCATCCGTATTTTTTGGATTACGTACTCCCCCGGGAGCGGTGCCAGTTCTTCGATCTCCTGTGCGCCCGGCGTACCCTCAACGGCAAACGGGTGTTCGGTAAAGAGATCCCTGCGGGTGATCTCGACATCAGACCCGTCCCTGCGGTGGACTCGCAGGACGTGGAATACTGGCAGGTGCTGTGCCCGGAATGAGCCGAGCACGTCCTGGATTTTCGGGATAACCGCCCGTGCCTGGGCCACGCTGAGCCGGGCCCCTTCACGGACAAAATCGTTCTGCATATCGATGATCAGCAGTGCGGGATGTTCCATGGATGATCATCTAAGACAGTGGGGGTGCGGTAATAAGGATTGTGCGTGGGCCGGGAATATGGCGGATACGGGGATCACACAAATTTCCCCCAAAGACCCCCTATACCCATTGAGAGGTAATGCCTCCCCCAATAACGGTATTTTATCATTATAAAATTGCCCGATCGTGCACCCGAAGCGGGTAAAAACTGTCGGGGGGTCAATGGGGGAAAATAATTTTTCATGCGGACGCTGCCCATGGAAATAATTTAAAATTACTACAGAATCTACCGGGAATTTCGTATTTTTTCAAAATAAAATTTCCCCCACTTACCCCCCAGACCCCGGGCAGAAATTGCGCAATCGTAATACCTGCACCTTGAACCTGAGGTGGGAATGGGATGATGCTGGGAGGGTGGGGAACCTTGGGGTGGCTGCGATCGGGCCGTGCCCCTCGCGACTCCTTTACGCTAATATGATACCGGACAGAATCTCTACTAAGAATGATACATCATCAAGTTTGCACATACACTATAGTACCGAATGCGTGTCCCATACACCCTATCGCGATCTGGTCATGGGGTTCACACCCCCGGCTTTGCACGTAAACCCGCTTCTGCACGTAAAGTATGAGACTTGCACGTAAAGTCTAGGAGATTTATCAGAAACTCACAACAACATTATCTGCGAAGGTTTCACTCAGGGCGTTTAGTTTTTTTCTTAAAATATCAAGT
>JBEKTA010000052.1:0-8798 GCA_049516515.1 Methanoregula sp.
CCTGCATGTTCGAGCACTTCCTCCTGCACGGCATCCCCGAAAATGAAATTGGGCCGGTACTGGGATCGCTCCTCCCGTATGATCTCGGGATTAAGTTCGATGACCATATAGGGAATACCTGCGAGTGTTGCTGCCCGGGCCACGCTCTTCCCGGTGATCCCGTATCCTGCGATGATGATGTGGTTTGAGAGCCCCTCGTCAGGTGCAGTCTCACCCGGCCGGAGGGTGATTTCCCGTGAAATCCTGTTCGGGAACAACCGGTAGAGCAGGTCAACAACAGAAGGGGAGGCGCCCATGGCAAACGGGGTAAACGCCATGGTGACAACAGCCCCGGCAAGGAAGAGCTGGTAGACCGGTACCTGTATAACACCAGCATCGAGGCCGCTTTTCGCGAGCACAAACGAGAATTCCCCGATCTGGGCGAGTGCAAGGCCGCAGAAAACACAGACCCGTGTCTGCATACCGAGCACCGCTGCTGAAAAGGCACCGGTCAGGATCTTGACACCGAATATTACAAAGATGATCAGGGCTACATACCCGAAATTTCCAAGAACCGTACTCGTGTTGAGGAGCATCCCGATCGAGAGGAAGAATATGGCGGCAAAGACATCGCGGAACGGGATGATATGGCCCAGAGCATCGATATTGTAATCTGATTCCCCGATGATCAGGCCGCCGATAAAAGCGCCCAGCGTGAACGACAGGCCGGCCTCATTGGTGAGCCAGGCAATGACAACACAGATGCCGGCGATCGTAAAGAGGAAGAGCTCGCGGCTGCGCTCCTTTGCCACCCTGAAAAGCAGCCGGGGGATGACCCAGTACCCCAGAACAATGATCACAAGGATGATCAGGGCAATTTTTGTTACCTGGTAGGGAACAAGGGATATGTCCAAGCCGCCCCCGTTGCCGGCAAGGAGCGGCAGCACGAGCATCATCGGAATGATGGCAAGATCCTGGAAGATCAGGATCCCAAGAAGCGTCCTTCCCTGGATCGTGTCGACCTCGCCTTTCTCCTGGAGGATCTTCATGACGATGGCCGTACTTGAGAGGGAGACAATAAAACCGAAGATCAGGGCCTCGGCAAACGGCATCTGGAACGCGAGCGTGATAAGCGTAATTGCGACGATCGTCGTACTGACCTGGACGACACCCCCGATAATGACCGCGCGCCACGAACGAAGAAAGGACTGAAACGAGAATTCGAGACCGATGGTAAAAAGCAAAAGGACGATCCCGATCTCGCCGATCGTATCGATA
Source organism: Methanoregula sp. (assembly GCA_049516515.1). Taxonomy (GTDB): domain Archaea; phylum Halobacteriota; class Methanomicrobia; order Methanomicrobiales; family Methanospirillaceae; genus Methanoregula. The sequence goes on from JBEKTA010000052.1 coordinate 1,258, forward strand.
ACGGACTGGTCGGTAATAAGCGCAAAACCGAACGGCCCGACAAGCATCCCGATAATAAGGAAACTGACAATACTGGGCAGCCTGAAACGCTGGCCGAGGTACAGCAGGATAATGGAAAGGACAAGGACACAGACGACGGCAAGCATGATGTCCATGAAAAGGACCCCCGGGAGGTAATCGCGGTATAGAGGTACCGGCGTGAGAATAATTATAGGTTCCGGGGGGATGCAGGAATTTTTTTAGGTTTTCATCAGAGCCATACACGATAAGGGAATTCCCGAGCTGTACAAGCAGATCCGGGGAAGGGGCCGTAATGGCAGCAGATACACCCTGCCCCCCTTCATGAAAAATACGGATATCTTATGCTGGATATTAAAATCCGGATAAAAAATAAGTTTTAGTGCCCCAGCCCGGATTTGAACCGGGGACAACCAGATCTTCAGTCTGGCGCTCTCCCAGTCTGAGCTACTAGGGCAGGAGTACAAATGTTGTCAGTTGTGATTAATAAATGATACGCTCGACAGGGTGGTCACGCTTCCTGACCGTTCTTATTTATGTCCCGCCATGCCAGTATTAACCTGATGCCTCCTTCCCCCCGGCGTGCGGATGACACCACCGGTCTTGCCAGTGCCATTGTCTCGCGTACCGCCCATGTCGTCCACCTGACGCATAACGATCTCGATGCGGTCGGAGCAGATGCGATCCACCGTATGAAGTTCGGGAAGGACGGCGTATTTACCGTCTGGAGTTCGGTGGGAAAGTTTGCCAGTCTCTTCTCCCTTATTGCGTCATGCCCCGGGAAAGGTGACCTGCTTTCGATCTCCGATCTTGGCTGCCAGCGGGATATGGAAGCAGTTACGGTAAGGGCGCGCTCAAACGGGTGGGTGATCGAGTGGCGGGACCATCACCGCTGGCGCGAGGAGGAGATTGAAAGGATTAAAAAACAGGTCTCCCTCCTCCATATCGATACAGATGTCTGCGCAACCGGGATCGTCGCACGGGATCTTGCCCCGGAGAACCCGGTCGCCGCCGAGGTTGCCCGGGTTGTCTGTGATTACGACCTCTGGAAACATGCCGATCCCCGTTCCGCTGTTCTCGGGCAGGTACTCCAGAGAAAGAAAAACCGGGACCACGTCCGTGACTGTCTTGTTGCAGGAATTTTTTCTGATGCGCAGATCGAGACCGAGTATGCGGAGATCAGGGCAGAGATGGATACGATGATGGACCGGAGCCTCCGGCACACCACATTCCTTGGTAAAAAATACCGGATCGCGTTTGCCCCGCTCTACGGGTACCCGAGCGAGACGGCGCACTTTATCCGGGGGAAAAAGAACACCGACATCGAGGTGATCATCGGGAAAGACGGGAAGTTCTCGCTCCGGTCAGTGCCTCCGATCAGTCACCTGATCGCACGGGAGTTTGGCGGCGGCGGACACCCGAATGCGGCGGGAGGGAGTTTCTCCTTTACCGTGGTCGAGCGTTTTACCTGGTGGCTTTTTAAGAAGAGCCGGCACTTTGACGAGTTCGTGAAGATTGCAGAGAAATTTTAAAACGCTGCCCGTCAGGATCGCATTTTTCAAGAGCATTATACAGAAAACAGTATTTGATAATCCTGGTTTGATCCGGGATTGTGATGGGGTTGTTATGTCAGTGCCCCGGCAATCTCTTCCCTGACCGTCTCATCGGTCTCGTTCCCAAGAGCCGCTTTGAGAGCGGTCGTAACCTTCTCTCCTCCAATCGCGGAAAGTGCCCGTACGGCCATCAGTCTCACGAGCCGGTTCTCATCTTTTAACAGAATGATCAACGGGTCTATCGCCGTGGAATCTCCGAGACCTTTAAGCCCCTTTGCCGCCATGTACCGGACATGGTCGCGGTTGTCCCGGAGACCCTGGACGAGCGGCTTTAGGGCCTTCTCATCGGCAAGTTTCCCGAGTGCCTCGACCGCACGGTACCGGGTCTCCCACCGGGGGTCTTTCATTGCGGCGGCAAGGGGTTCGGTTGCGGCCTTACCGGTGGCAACGAGCGCAAGCATCGCCTGCTCACGTACGGATTTGTCCATATCCCCGAGTGCTTCGATTAAAGGCCGTATGGCCTGCGGGGTTTTTGCATTGCCGAGCAGGTATGCCGCATATCCCCGTATGGCCGGGTCAGCGCTGTTGTGCAGGGTGTGTACCAGGACATCGATTCCCTGCTTTCCAAGATCCTCTGCCCCTTCCGGTGCCGGTGGCACCTGTGTATCCGCCATGGTATAATCCTCATGGACTATTTTACCATCCTCTCAATATTAAAGCGCTGTACGAGACACCTGCCTTATTCTTACTGCGGGGACAAGCGTCGCGGCATATGGGACCTGCCGGTCGAAAAAAGAGCGGGCGCCGGTTGCGCCGGCGGAACCAAAACGGATACACCACCATTTTTCACGGGGTTCACAACAAAAAAAGAAAAATCTCCCGGAATGGCTATGCATCCAGGTGAAGAGAACGTTTATTTCGTGGCAGCCGTCGTGGTGTTGATCGTTGTGGTCTTTGCGGTTGTATTGGTGGCCGGTGCCGTTGTTGCGACGGTTGTCGTACTGCTGCTCCCGTTGACCACCGGCTGTTGTGCGACCCCGGTCGTCACGTTGACGGAAAGTGTCACTTTGCCATCCGGAGCAGTGGTGGAGCTGCTGGAAAGTACCTTGCCATCCTTGTAGATCGATACCGTAATCGCGTGACTTGAGCCATCCTGTTTCGAGAAAGAGGCCGTCACATTACCGGTTGCATTCACCACTTCCATGTCCTTCTCACGGGAATTTGTCTCCTTTTGCAGATTATCCGATGTCCCGTACGTGCCTGTCCATCCGCCAAGATAATTCACGTACACGTAAACGCCGGTCTGGGGAATGGAGACCGGGGTCTGTGTCGCTACGACAATGGCAGAACTGTTATCAACAGTGGATGTGGTCGTTCCTGCTACGGTTGTTGTGGCAGAAGAAGATCCGCTGGAACTGTGCAACAGGTTCCCAAGCGAACCCATCTTTGGCAGGAGAACAACGGCTGCAACCACGGCGATGAGGATAATCACGATAATACCGATTACAAGGATAACCTTCTTTTTGTTTACGGGTTTTTTTGGCCGGGGCGGAACTGACGTGGGCATCGATGCCGGAACAAGGGGAGTGGGTGGCAAATCCTTTGGGGAGAAGAGCCGGGGCGTAAACCGTTTCTTTGCAGGAGATGCGGCTGCCGGCTGTTCCGGAACAACGGACGCCGGGGTAGCTGGCTCAGGGGATGCGGGTTGTGAAAATGTCGGCACGGACGGGATGGGGCGGAGCGGGTCGCGGGGGATATTTGCAGCAGATTTCTCGATGAGTGGTTCGATAGACTGAATATCCTGATCGATCGGACGTCCTTTTGGTGCCGTGAATGCTGCCGGCGTTGAGGGAGCGGGCTTCGGGGCCGGTGCCGGAATTGTCTCTCCCGGACGGATGATCCGCGTGCCGCAGTTGTTGCAGAAACCGGAATCATCAGGAACTTTCGTACCACATCGGGTACAATAGGTGCCGAGTATCTCTTCCGATGCCGGGGCGGGGGCCGGCGCAGGAGCGGGTGTGGGAGCCTGCCAGGATTCCTGGGGCGTTTCCACGATCTTTTTTATCGATGGGGAAAAACCGGCCGGTCGTGCAGGAGGTGCCTCGCGTCCGCCCATCTCATACGCAGGTGGCGCAACCTTATCCTGCCCGGGCTGTGCGGTCTCCATCCCGGGAATAATCTTACGCATCACCTGCTCAAATGAAAGTGTATGGTGAGCCTTGATCTCCCGGACCCATTCGTCCCGTTCCTTAATCCGGTTTCCGCCACCCTCGCGGGAGAAGGTCAGCACCATCTGCCGTGTCGCGCCGGTCTTTGTTATGACTCCGAGCGTTATGACAAGATCCCGGATTGCGTTTTCGCCTGACTCCACGGATTGGATCGTGGCAAGCGGGATCTCTTTTGGGGGCAGGATGTTCTTGAGCCTGTCAACGAGAATAATTCGTTTGTTGGTAAGGATAGCCTCAAACGAAATCGATTTTACATGGACACCCTGCGTCCGCATGAGAATCTGTTCGTCACCATGTAATTCCGGATCATCCATACTACTACACTCTCCCACTATACTTTCAACACTGGGATGTCTGCCAAGAAAAAGATAGTTGTCAGTAGCTGGTTCCGAACGAGGGGGCCGGTATATAGGTATACGTCACCGGCCAAAAACAACAGAATCAGTCAATGCTCCATGACGGGCGAGTACTTCTTTGAGCGTTGCAGATGCCAGCATCCGGGTCTTAACGACAGATGACAGGGAAACCCCGGACTCTTTTGCGAGAGGGTCACTGGGATCACAGCTGCACAATTCACCGGACAATCCATTGTCAAACACATCTTTGATGATGTGGTTCTGGACAAACGTCAGCTCGGTCATCATCTGCTGGCCGGGTATCCGTGCCGCAGCAAAGGAGAACCGGATCACATCTTCGAACTGGTGAGATCCCCCTTCTGCAGAAAGTCTGAGAATACAGGAGACCTCATACCGCTCATTTTCCACTTTTTTAATCGCTGAATGTTCAATACTGAGCATCAGCACTCTTCCTGACGGAATCAGGTGGATGTGGTGATCCACATCAAGCATCGCAATACTACCAGCCGGCATCATTGTTCCCCGTGAGGAATTGTCGCCGGGCAGGGATAAAGTGTTTGTGCCTTCCCTAAAAAAAAGGGACTGCCGGATAATGAACCTGAATACGTGAGGTATGAATAGTACCTGAAACATTCAGACAAGGATTTTATCTGATATCATCTATCGTACCATATGCATTCCGGATCTGCCGCTCTCTGTGCAGTTCTCGCAATCGTACTTGTCAGTGCGGGCTGCCTCTCGGCAATTTTCCCGGAGCCGGTACCGAAAGCGACGCTGACACCGACACCGGTTCCTGTACCCACGACAGAGAGCCCGATCGCAACCGTCCCGGTATCACAGATGGCTCTCCAGCTTTCTGATGTGCCGTCAGATTATATCCTCAAGGATCGGTCTGACCTCACGTATCTGGAGATGGACCAGATGTCGCACGATCTGGGCTGGAGAGCCGGGTATGAGGTTACGTACTACCGGCTGAACCAGGAAAAATACGACATGACAGAACTCCGGCAGGTTATCGATCTCTACCCTCTGGCAAACATGAACAAGGTGTTTGATATCGAAGAGGAGGCCATTACCGCACAGGAGAGCCAGACAACGCAGATCTACGAACTTCCCTGCCCCAATATGGGGCAGCGGACGTTTGCCTACCGCGAGGGCACTACCCAGGGCCCCCTTTCAATCACAACATACTCTGTTATCTTCACCAACAAGGATGTCTATGAAGAACTGACCATGAGTGGCACAACGACAGATTTTGAGACGTTGAAGGCACTGGCGAAGGCCGCGGCAGATAAGATCCAGTAGGTTCTTCGCCCGCAAATGAGAGGATACCTGCGGGAAACGTCTGTCATTGGATTCTACGGCAGATATTTTCGGGGTTACTCAAAAGGGAGATCGTAAATGGCTTTTACCTGCCGGCAATGCGGGACATGCTGCATGTATCTCGGTGACTATATTGTCATCGATCACCAGATTGGACCGTTTGAGTTTGCCTGTGAATCTGTTTCGACGGGAACCGGTTTTATCGCCCAAATTGATGATGACAAACGGGAGATCTTCCGCGATCACACGTTCCCCTATGAGCATCCCCATGCCTGCCGGTTTCTCCGTCCTGACGGGAGTCTCCTGCGGTGTACCATCCATCGCGACAGCCCGGCACAATGCAAGTTCTACCGCTGTGTGATCATGCGGATCAGCGATGCCGGGGGAAACCTTCTGGGCACCGTAACCGGAACCTTCAACCTGCACTCAGACGATACTGCGTTGCGTGCCGTCTGGGAAGAGGCCGAAAAAAATATTCCGGAATCTCTCCCGGATGTCGAAGAACGCCGGACGCAGTATCTCACCGGGCAGGGGTACCGGGTGATTTGAAGTAAAAAAATGGGCGGTCTCAAACCCGGCTGATGATGATTACGGTTTCCCGGATTCCCTGATATATCATTTATCCTGCCGAAAGGTGACCCGAATTTTCTGTCTGTATAATATAGGTCCGGTAAGAGGATTAGCGGAATTTTTTTACACGGCAGATACGTGGATTCGTGAATCCAGTCATCACGTATTTCAGAGGTTGCCTGGTCCGGATTCATGCATACATTAAAAAATCAGAAAACTAATGAACGTCTATACGGGTATACCAGAGGACTCATGCATTCTTACGAGGAAAAACCAGATGCACGGGAATTTTGTCCGGGGACAATGATACAGACTCCTGCCATGGAACCTGGCAGGCATGAGGGATCTGCTCTTGAATATTACCATGAGGGTCTCGCACGGGGCCGGGAAGGCCGGCATGACGAGGCCCTGACCTCATTTGCCCTTGCACTGGCCATAAATCCTGCGCTTGCCACCGCATGGGCCGGGCAGGGCTTTGCCTTGGGAAAACTCGGGAGGTTCGAGGAAGAGATCGAGTGCTGCGATCAGGCACTGCGGATTGATCCTGCCTGTATCGATGCCTGGAATTACAAATGTTTTGCGCTCGGAAAACTCGGGCGATTTGAGGAAAAAGTGGTGTGCTGCAACCAGGCGCTTACTCTCGATCCCAAAAATGCATCCGCATGGAATAACAAGGGTGTCGCGCTTGGTATGCTGGGGCGATACGAAGCAGAGATCCGGTGCTGCGACCGTGCACTGGATCTGCGGCCCCGGTACCTCTCGGCGTGGGTAAACAAAGGCTATGCGCTCGGGAAACTAAAAAAGTATGATGAGGAAATATCCTGCTACAACAGGGCCCTTAAAATATACCCCTTTTACTTTTCCGCCCTCATTGACCGGGGTATTGCATATATCAACCAGAAAAAATACCCTGAAGCACTCGAAACACTTGACTGTGCGCTTGCCATTAATCCTCTTCACCCGCAGACCCTTTACCGGAAAGGTCTCGCCCTTTCCATGCTCGGCAGGCACGGTGAAGCGATTTGCTGCCTGCATCAGGCGCTTTCATCTGATGCCACGATTGCCGACGCATGGGTGGTGTTGAGCAATTCCTGTTTTGCGCAAGGAAGGCTGGAGGAATCGGCCCGGGCATTTGATCAGGCGTATTATATCGATATTCATGATGTCAGGGAGGGGATTGTCAAGGGGCTCTCGCTGTTAAAAGCAAAGAAGTTAGACGACGCCCTCCGCAGTTTTTCGGACGTGTTGGGGATCCTGCGCCGGTAAATCTCCGGTCCCGATAAGAAAAATACCCGTGGTATTTATGGCTCCGGCACGAATACGGATGCATGGATGTTGAGGAATATGTCCGTATGCATCTCGCGGCCGGTGAGGATGAGGGAACACTTTTAAAAAACCTCATCGGGCGTATAACGGAAATAAAACAGACCAGTCCTGCATATACAACAGCCTTTGCCAGGGCAGTCATAGAAGAGGTCAAAAATACGCAGGGG
>JBEKTA010000053.1:0-9355 GCA_049516515.1 Methanoregula sp.
AGGTTGAAGGAGCGGCCGGCAGTGTCCGGGTCACCCTCAAGCCGGCACCGCAGGGTATCGGCCTTGTCACTGGTGATATCAGCAAAAAAGTGCTCGAGCTCGCCGGTATCAAGGATGTCTGGACCTTTGCACGCGGACAGACGCGCACGACGATAAATTTCGCCAAGGCGACGTTTAACGCGTTAAAAGAAACCAATATGATCCGTACAGGGGGGTCAGAGTAAATGTACGCAGTCGTGCAGGTCCGCGGCGTGGTCAATACACGCAAGGACATCAAAGACACGTTGAAGATGCTCCGTCTGCACCACATCAACCACTGCGTGCTCGTAGCAGACAGTCCAGAAAACCTCGGGATGATCCGAAAGGTAAAGGACTATGTTGCGTATGGTGAAGTGGATGCAGCGACTCTCGAAACTCTACTCAAGACCCGTGGCCGCGTGATCGGTGATTCTCCCCTGACGGACGAGTATATCAAGTCAAACTCGACCTTCAGCACTATCATCGAATTTGCACAGGCACTGGCAAAGGGCGAGTCAAAGTTGCGCGACATTCCGGGCCTCAAGCCGGTTCTCCGGCTTCACCCGCCGCGCAAGGGATACAAGACCACAAAGCGCACGTTCGTACAGGGTGGAGCGCTTGGCTATTATGGTCCGGAGATCAATACTCTCCTCTATAAGATGAGGTGAAGAGATGCCAACCAACAAACGTTCAAAATACCGCGGAACGCGGACGTGTGGCGGCGGAACCCACAAGAACCGCCGGGGTGCAGGCAACCGTGGCGGAAGGGGACGCGCAGGCATCAACGCCCACCACTTTGTCAAGTGGTATATCTTTGGTAAGGATGGATTCTTCCATAACCCTGCCGTCACCGTTTCCACAATGGATGTCGGGATTATCGATCAGATCGTACCCTCGCTCCTTGCACAGGGAATCGCAAAACAGGAAGGAGATGCAATTGTCTTAAACGCCGCCGATATCGGCATCGAAAAGGTGCTTGGCAGCGGGAAAGTCACACAGAAACTTAACATCTCCGCAGCGGCGTTCTCGGAACAGGCAAAGGCAAAGATCGAGAAGACTGGTGGAAAGACGCAAATCGTCTGACCCACCTGATTTTTTGGTGAAATAATGGGAGACCTGCTGGATCGAATGGAACCCCTTCTTGCTGCGATGCCCGCAGTCAAGAGCCCGGAGGGGCATGTCCACTTCAAGAATAAACTGCTGTGGACACTGGGAATTTTAATTCTGTATTTTGCGCTCACGAATATCCCGGTATTTGGCTTGAGTTCCGGTGGAACGGATGTATTCAATTATTACCGCGCCCTGCTCGGCGGGGCCTATGGATCAATTGTCCACCTCGGTATCGGGCCGATCGTCACCGCATCCATCGTGCTCCAGCTCTTAAAAGGTGCCGATATCCTCCACATCGATACGAGCGAGACCCGTGGACAGGTCATGTACATGGGTCTCCAGAAGATCCTCATCCTCGTCATGATTGTGATCGAGGCAGCGCCGAACCTTATCGGCGGGTTTATGCAACCCGACCCCACGATCGCAGCACAGTTCTTTGGCGGCAACCTCTTTGCGGTCTCGCTGTTGATCTTTGTTCAGATCTGTATCGGTGGCGTCATCATCTTCTTAATGGATGAAGTGGTCACCAAGTGGGGTATCGGTTCCGGTGTCGGACTCTTTATCATTGCCGGTATCTCCCAGGCACTCGTGAACGGGTTTATCAACTGGACCGCAGTCAGCGATCCCTATCCGGTCGGGTTCTTCCCGCGCCTGTTCGCGGTCGTGTTTGATGGCGCGAATTTCCTCCAGTATTTCGGCAATGATCTCCTTGCCTTTGTCACGACGATTGCAATCTTCCTGATCATCGTCTACGTGGAATCCACCCGTATTGAGATCCCCCTTGCCCACGCACAGGTAAGAGGTGCCCGGGCACGTTTCCCGGTCAAGCTGATCTACGCCAGTGTCCTGCCGATGATCCTCGTGCGGGTACTTCAGGCCAATATCCAGATGGTGGGGATGTTCCTCTCCAACGTGGGCATCACCATCCTGGGTAAATTCAACGGCCAGACGCCAACATCCGGTCTGATGTACTTCCTTGCCCCTATCAACGGCCCGTCCACCTGGATGTGGTGGGCGACCGATCTCGGCCATGCACCGTGGGAAGTCATCCTGCGTATGGGGGTTGATACCACCTTCATGGTGGTGGGCGGTGCGATCTTCGCACTCTTCTGGATCAAGACCGCAGGTCTCGATTCAAAGGATGTGGCGCGACAGATCCAGTTGTCCGGTATGTCGATTCCCGGTTACCGGAGAAATCCGCAGGTGCTGGAGAAGTACCTGGACCGGTACATCCCCCGTGTCACGATCATCGGCGGTGTGTTCATCGGTCTCCTCAGTGTGGCTGCGAACCTCTTTGGTGTTATCGGGTCTGTCAGCGGTACGGGGTTGTTACTGACGGTGAGTATCACGTACAGGTTGTACGAAGAGATAGCGAGCCAGCAGATCATGGAAATGTATCCGTTCATGCGAACATTCTTTGGCAAAGAATGATTTGAGTAATGAAGGGACAGGAATGGCAGGAAAAAAAGTCATTATCACGGGTGTGCCTGGTGTCGGTAAGACAACGGTCATCAACGAGGCATTAAACAAACTCAAAAGTGAAGGGGTGGACTACCAGCCCATCAATTTTGGCTCTTTTATGTTCGAAGTGGCCAAGAGCGAGGGGCTCGTTGAAAACCGTGACCAGATGCGGACACTTGACCGGGCCGATCAGAAACGGCTCCAGCAGCGTGCGGCGCAGGCGATCGCAAAGATCCCCGGCAACGTCATGATCGACACGCACGCATCGGTTAAAACCCCCAAGGGCTATCTTGCAGGGCTTCCCGAATGGGTGCTCCGCGAGATCATGCCTGATGTTATCATTCTCGTTGAAACGGATAATGACCAGATCCTCATGCGACGCCTGACCGACGAAACGAGAACCCGGGACAAGGAAGGTGCGCGTGCAATTTCAGAGCACCAGCAGTTCAACCGGTCTATCGCCGCCGCGTATGCCATGGTAACCGGGTGTACGATCAAGATTATCACCAACGCCGATCACCTGTTGGATCTTGCCGCTGCTGATATGGCGGACGTCCTCAGGTAACCCCATTTTAAGGTGACTTCATGGACTTTGGAAAATTCTGGGAAAAGTACGGATTATACATCGCGCTGCTCTTCATGCTGCTGATGATGGTTTCGTACAGCATCTCGTGGCTGCGGCTCGGCGTAGGAAAGGGTATTGATTCCGTGTTTGCGCCGCTCGTGGAAAGTTTCAATATACCTTTCTTCATTCTGATCGTGATCCTTTCGGCAGCCACTGGCCTGTACTCCTCCATTATCCAGAAGTACACGATCGATTACGAACGGATGACCGACGTGCAGGATCGGATGAAGGATTTCCAGAAAGAGTACCGGGAAGCCATGCTCTCTCAGGATGAGAAAAGAATCAAGAAACTGGATACGAAAAAGGACCGGATGATGCGCGAGCAGCTCGAACTCTCCCAGCAGCAGTTCAAGCCGATGGCATACATCCTGGTACTGACGGTCCCGATCTTTTTCTGGCTCCTGTACCGTCTCAGCCAGATCCACAACACGATCACGCTCCCCTATTATGGTACGCTGAGCCTGACGGCGCCCCTGATCTGGGTCATTCCTGCATGGATTATCTGGTATATGATCTGCTCGATCACGATCAGCCAGGTGATCCGGAAGGCCCTCAACATCGGGGGAATCTGATGCGGATCACCGTGAGCGGGCTTCCTGGCAGCGGGACGACCTCGCTCTCACGGTATCTCGCGGAACGCCACGGTTTTACCATGATCTCGGCCGGCGAGGTTTTCCGTGAATGTGCAAAAGAGCACCACATGGAACTTGCCGAATTCGGCAGGCTTGCCGAGAAGGATCCGGCTTATGACAAGATGATCGATGCCCGGCAAAAAGAGATCGCAGAAAAGAAAGACAATATCATTGTCGAGGGCCGGCTCTCGGGCTGGATGGTGGAGAAGGCGGATCTCAAAATCTGGCTCTTTGCCCCCATCGGCTGCCGGCTCGAACGGATCGTATTCCGTGACCAGATCGCCGATGTCGAAACAGCAAAGGCAATAACGCTCGAACGCGAGCACTGCGAAGCGGTGCGGTACCGGCAGTACTACGATATCGATATAAACGATCTCTCCCTCTACCATCTCATCCTCAACTCAGAGCACTGGGGGATCGGGGAGCTCGGGGGGATTGTCGATACTGCGATCGGGCAGTTGAAAGCGGCTCCTCAAAGGGCAGCATAGCCGGTCTGGTAATGACAACGATGGCCAGGTACCTGCAGAAAAAACCGTTCTTTTCTTATCAGTCGTCTTTTTTCCCGGGAGGCTGCGTTTAAATGAACGCGGATGAAATCAGCGTCTCACTCGTGCGCTCGTGGAATGCTGAGGAGATTGTCGCACTCTACCGTACCGGTGGCTGGTGGAAGGATGAGTTCGATCCTGCCGAAATTCCCGGACTTATCAACGGCAGTTTTGCGTTCGTCGTCGCGGCCGATAAAAAAACCAGCCATGCAGTCGGCATGGGGCGCGTAATATCGGACGGGGTATCGGATGCGTACATCCAGGATCTCGTTGTGCTGCCCTCGTACCGTCGGATGGATCTGGGGACTGCGATAGTTTCCCTGCTCATCGCGCGGTGCAAAGATGCAGGAATCAGCTGGATCGCGCTCGTTGCCGAACCAGACTCGGAACTGTTCTATCTCCCTCTTGGATTTGCCCGGATGGAGGGGCACGTTCCCCTGATCTACCGGGGTGATCAATGATGCTTGGTCAGGAAGATTTCAGACCGGTGACCCTTGCTGACCGGGCATTTTTCGAGCGCCACTACGCGCTGTACCCGCAGTCGCACAGTGACAATACGTTCACGAACATGGTCTGCTGGAACCATTTTGCCCAGTACCGGTACGCGTACGTGAACGGAAACGTGATCCTGGCAAGCACGATTGCCGGGGTGACCCGGTTCCGCCCGCCTATCGGCCCCCGCGACCCTGCGCTTACAAAAGCCCTTATACGGCTGGCGCTGGACATCGGTGACGATACCCCGCTCGTCCTCATCGACCCGGCAACGGCGCAGTGGATGCGGGAACTCGATCCTACTCTCACCCTTGTCCCGGATCGGAACCATTTCGAGTACGTGTACCGGGCTGCTGACCTTGCCGAGCTCCCGGGAAAGAACTACCTCAAGATCCGCAGCCAGATCAACAAATTCCGGAAGAACTGCCGGCACACGGTCGAGCCGATCACGCCCGCCAACCGGGAAGAAGTCATGGGATTTCTGGTGAAATGGTGCGAGTGGAAGGGTTGCGAGGGCGACCTGGTGCTCGCCCACGAGAAGGAGGCGGTTTTTTACGCGATCGAGCATTTCGCGGAACTTCCCCTGCGGGGCCTGTTGATCCGGGTCGCCGGGCAGGTCGGTGCCATGTCCCTCTTCGAGCACCTCAATTCTGATACAGCGCTCGTCCATTTCGAGAAAGGGCTGCCTGACTGCGAAGGGATCTATAAGGCGATCAACGCGGAGACTGCCGCACTTCTGGCCGATGAAGTGGAATATATTAACCGGGAGAGCGATCTCGGTGTCGCAGGTCTCCGGGAAGCAAAGATGCGGTACCACCCGCACCACATGGTTGAGGTCTGGTCGATCAGACGGTGATCGATGCGTTCTCCTGCCCAGAACTTTTTTTATAGCCTGAGGCGCGGTAGCAGTGCGGATGTAAAAAAAAGAGCGCTCCATTCGTTTTAGATCGTAATGGGCAGGCCCAGTGTCCCGATAATCCCTGAAAAGATGATCCGTATTGCAATGGCTGCGACCAGCATCCCCAGCACTTTTCCCATGATATCCGTGACAACGGTACCAAGAATCCTCTGGATACCCGCTGAAAAATACAGGATTACCCAGGTTGCTGCAAGGCAGAGAGTGATCGCGATAAACGGGATGAGAATGCCATAATCCTTTGAAAGGAGCATCACGGTCGTTATCGCCCCGGGACCGCAGAGGAGTGGCGTCCCTATCACCACACCGGCTGCTGTCGGGGAGCGATCTTTGGACTTGCAGAGCTCGATCCCCAGTGCCATCTCCATGCCCAGCAGGAACAACAGGATCCCGCCGGCGATCTGGAAGGTAGAGAGCGTCAGGCCGAGGATCTCAAAAATGGCGGTATTGAAGATGAGGAATATATACATCAGCACACCGGCGACTGCGACTGCAATGAATGCCTGCTTGTGGATCTCCCGGGAGGACTGCCCTTTTGTCATGCCAGCAAAGATCGGAACCGACAGGATCGGATCGAGGATCACAAAGAGCGCCGCAAACGCATAGATTACACCTGAAACAAGGTCTGCCATATCTATACTTCAGATCATGTGCGGTTATGACGGATAAATTCACGGGATTTTACCGGGGTGTGGCCTACATCAGAGCCCCCGTCGATCCGGTTGCATCATTCATAATATATAATATCCGGTAGCAACTATCCTCCGTTATAGCGGGCGTTTACCGGGCCGGCATGATCCGGCCGGATTGCCCGGTTTGGAGAGCATCGATGGCAGCAACAAAGAAAGTTTCCGGATCTTCCGGATCAAAATCTGGAACGAGGACTGTGAGCACTGTAAAACCCCCTGCACGGACGAAAAGGGCAGCACCGGCGAAAAAAGCCGCAGGAATCACAAAAGGGAAGGCTGCCTCCTCGCAGAAGATCGTTTCTTCCGCAAAAGGAAAGTCCGGCGGGAAAAAGATTGTAAAAAAATCGTCGGCAAAGAAGATACCCACCTACAAACTGAAGCGGTACAAGTGCCGGCTCTGCGGGTATATCTACTCGCCGCTCCGTGGGGAACCGCACCACGGTATCCCGGCGGGAACGCCTTTCGAAGACCTTCCCGAGGACTATGTCTGCCCGGTCTGCGGGTACCAGGGCCGGGGCAGGATCGGGAAATGGGGTTTTGACGAGTGGGCGCCCACCCGGTACATCTGTTCGATCTGCGGGTACGTGTATGACGAGAAGCGCGGTGAACCCCACCGGGGCATAAAGCCCGGGACAAAGTTCGAGGATCTCCCTGAAAATTATCACTGTCCTATCTGCGCACAGGATCCGAAGATCGACGTCCAGTTCGGGAAGGTGTTAAAACAGGGTTTCGAGCCGCTCGATCTCCAGTAGGATTACCGGGAAAGAACCCGGGCATTCTCCCTGTCTTTTTTTCGGTCTTGGTATCTTCGAGGTAAATCCGGGAATAAATGGCGTATCTTAATACCTTATACATCCATGCTGAATGTGCACACACTACGCACATGATTCCATCCGGTGGTGGTATGGAGGTGTCCGATGCACAAGAGTCAGGATCCGGTGATGCAGCAGAAGCGTGAGGCGCTCGTCCGGTTCCTTGGCGTGGATAATTCCGCACTCCGCCTCTCAAACGGCCACCTGTACGGGTTTAAGGCTTTTTTCCATGGCAATGATGAGGCGTATCTCGTGCTCTCCGATACGGAGGCAACGCAGGCTGCAGAGAATGCAGTGCAGGACAAACTCTGGCTCATCTGCCTTGAGTCGCTCTTTGCCTATTTTGATATCGAATCATATCCTGCTGACCTGCTCGGGAAGGTCAAGACAAAGGAGATCCGGCAGGCAAACGAGGAGATAAAAAAACTGATCTATCATACCTGCGGGATGGAACCTCTTCGGAAACGGATGCTCACCTACGGCAACCGGAAGAACCTGCTCGCCGATTACGATCAGACCGAGCACGAGCAGGACGGATTCTTCATTTATCGCTTGTATTGAAGGGATGTGGCAGCATGGTTGTGAGGAGTCTGTGGTCATGAAAAGTGAATGGGTCTCGAAATACTGGGCTGAGATTCTCCTTTTAGGAATTGTCAGCCTGGCCGGGTTCATCAATCTCTGGAATCTGTGGGATCAGGGATTCTCAACCCCCTACTATGCCGCAGCTGTCCGGAGTATGCTTGCAAATCCCGGCATTGCATTTTTTAACTCGTTTGATGCGGCTGGATTTGTGACCGTTGATAAACCCCCTGTCGGGATCTGGGTCCAGGTCGCAAGCGCAGCAGTGTTCGGGTTCAGTAACTGGTCGGTAGTACTCCCCCAGGCCATTGCCGGCATCGGGTCGGTTGTGCTCATTTACTTCATCGTCAACCGGCCATTCGGGAAACCCGCAGGTCTGATCGCAGCATTTGCCCTTGCAACAACGCCGGTTTTTGTCATTGCTTCGCGATTTGAAACCATGGACACCCAGATGATTTTTGTGCTCCTGCTTGCAGTCTGGGTGGCGCTCAAAGCGGCACGCGATCACTCGTTCTGGTACCTGATGCTTTCCGTAGTACTTGTCGGAATCGGGTTTAACATCAAGATGGTACAGGCGTTCGTAGTTGTTCCATCCATCATTGCCATCTACCTGCTCGGCGTATCCCTTCCCGCCCGGCAGAAGGTCATCCACATTGCTGTTGCGCTGCTGGTGCTTGCCATGGTTTCACTCTCGTGGGCAATAGTCGTTGATTCAATACCTGCCGACCAGCGTCCCTATATCGGGAGCAGCGGGGACAATTCTGTTATCGGACTGATAACAGGCCATAATGGTGAAGAAGCATTCCTGGACAATTCCCTAGATCCGTCGACCAGTAGCATACCACCTGCCGGCTTGTTTCGGTTGTTTAGCCAGGACCTTTATTTTTACTTCAGCTGGCTGTTGACGTTTGTTTTCATGGGGTTATTGGTCTGGTGGGAAAAATTCAGTCTGCAGTCGCTTATGGCAATCCTTAAAAAGGGCTGGTCCTCTGAAAAAGGTCTCACGTTAGGTGCACTGGGTCTCTGGATTTTCCCGGCATTATTCTATTTTAGTTTTACACAGGGGCATTGGACATATTATTATCTTGCCACGATTTCAGCACCACTTGCCGGTCTTGTCGGGATCGGTGCGGTGACGATGTATCATGAATATTTTACTGAGTGCTGGAAGGGATGGTTGCTTATCACTGCAGTACTTGGTACTGGTCTTATAGAATTTTGGATGATCTGCCGCGTGTTTATCTATAATCCTCCTGAATATGGTTTGCTTCTGGTTGTACTCTTCGTTGGATGTGTCATAGGTGCTGCAGTTCTGATAGTATTGCGTATTAAAAGAGCTCAACGTACAAATCCATATTCCACATTCGTGGTAGTTATCGCAGTTGCGGCCCTGATCGTCGCACCGGTTATGTGGTCCGGTGCGTCTGTGATAAAGGTAATCGATCAGAACGAGAATACGGCCTGGAAGAAGATGCG
>JBEKTA010000054.1:0-8593 GCA_049516515.1 Methanoregula sp.
CGACCGGATGGAACTTATCGAGATCTCGGGCTACACGAAAAACGAGAAGTTCGCCATTGCAAAAGACCACCTGATGCCCGAGATCTTAACAGAGCACGGCCTCGATGCGGAAAAACTCCGGATCGAAGACGAGGCCCTGAAGCTGATCATCGAGAAATATACCCGTGAAGCAGGCGTGCGTTGGCTCAAGAAGCAGATGGCAAAGATTGCCCGGCACGTATCCGAGAAGATTGTCTCCGGTACCGCTGAACTACCGTTCGTGGTAACACCGGAGAATATTTCAGCGATCCTCGGAAAGGAACTGATCCGCCAGGAAGTGGCCAGAAAAGAGCCCGTTCCCGGTGTCGTCACCGGCCTTGCATGGACACCGGTCGGCGGGGAGATCCTCTTTATTGAGGGGACGTTCATGCCCGGGACCGGAAAACTCACCCTGACCGGCCAGCTCGGCGACGTGATGAAGGAATCGGCAACGATATCGTCGAGCCTCATCCGGTCCCGGCTCGCAGGCACACAGAATGGGTTCAACTTCATCACAAGCGACATCCATATCCACGTGCCCTCGGGAGCAACCCCAAAAGACGGCCCGTCCGCCGGCGTGACGATCTTCTCGGCGCTTGCATCGTTGCTCACCGGGAAAACCGTTGACCCGGAACTTGCGATGACCGGCGAGATCACCTTAAGCGGCGCTGTGCTTCCGGTCGGCGGGATCAAGGAGAAGGTCCTCGCCGCACACCGGGCGGGGATCAAAAAAGTGATCCTGCCAAAGGAGAACGAACGGGATCTCGAAGACGTGCCCGAAGATGTCCGCAACGAACTTGTCTTCGTACCGGTCGGGACTGTCGAGGAGGTTTTAAAGGAGGCGCTGGCGATCGATCTGCCCCGAGCCGTGGTAATGAATACCGGGAACAGTTTTGTCCCGGTGCAGAACATCTAAAAACACGGGAAAAACTGCCGCTGGTGTGGGGAGGAAACGGGTTATTCCCCACATCCGGGAAAAACGGGGCTGTGCGTATCTTTCATGACTGCCGACGCCAGAACATTAATTGCCGATATATTTTTGGCACTCTCTCCGGACCGGCATTGCCCGGCAAGAGAAAAGTTCATCACACCAGCAGCAAGAAGCGTCCATATGGCCGACGCGGTAAACTCGTACCTCTCGGGCATGACCTTCCAGCAGCAGGACCGGCAGCAGGAAGCACTCCATGCATTCGAGCAGTCGCTTTTAATCGATCCGGGAAATACGGGGGCATGGGTAGGAAAGGGGATTGCCCTTGCCCGGCTCGGAGAGTACCAGAAAGCAATCCAGTCATTTGACCGGGCGCTCGCCCTCGGAGAGCAGAACCCGTTTGTCTGGTACAGCCGCGGCCTCGCACTCCATTTTCTCGGGCAAGACGAAGAAGCCGTCCAGTCGTACAACAGGGCGCTCAACATCGATGGAAAGAACCATCTTGTCTGGATTGGGAAGGGGGACTCCCTGCGTACGCTGGCGCAGTACAACGGTGCACGCGAGGCCTATGAGACCGCTCTCCTGCACGCGCCGGAGACGGTGGCAGCTTTGCTTGGTATTGGCATGGTCGCGTTCGAACTTGCGGATTACCCACAGGCTGCAGAGTACTGCCAGAAGGTCCTTATGATCGAGCCTGCACACCTTGTCGCGCTGACTATGCTCGGTACCGCATCTGTTGAACAGAAAAAGTACAACCGGGCGTTGGCTGTATTCGACAGCGCCCTTGCAGCCGACAAAAATTTTGCCCCGGCGATCTCCGGCAAGGCAGCGGCATTATGCGAACTAGGCAGCTTCACGGAGGCACTTCGGCTCTTTACACAGGCCCTCGATCTCGATCCTGCCCTGCCGGATGCCTGGATAGGCAGAGGCATGGTCCTTGGCAAGTTAGACCGGCACGATATGGCAATGCAGGCATTTGACCAGGCGCTTGCGCTCAACCCGGACTGTGCAGCCGCATGGTATTCCGAGGGCCCGGTGTTCCGGTTTGCCAGCCAGCTGGAAAACCGCATCACAGGTGAGTCACGGAGGTCCCCGATCAACCCGGACTCAGTTAAAGAATACAGAACCAAGGCGTTTGACCTGCTGCGATCTGATCTCTTTGAGGATGCCGTACAAGCGTATGATGAGGAGATCGGACAGGATCGGCAGTCAGCGCTCCTCTGGTATAACCGGGGTACGGCACTCGATGCGCTGGGACGGCACCTGGAGGCGATCATTTCCTACACAAACGCGATCAACATCGATCCCCATATGACGGCGGCGTGGTACAACCGGGGACTCGCAGAAAACGACCTCGGGCAGTACGAAGCCGCGATTGCCTCGTTCGATCATGCAACAGCATTGGACACCGGTGCGGCCCTGGTCTGGATGGCTAAGGCCCTCACGTACACCAGGATGTATCTCTTTGAAGAAGAACTCGCAGCGTATAATAAGGCGATCGAGCGGGATCCGCACCTGGCAACTGCATGGCACAACCGCGGCGTGGTTCTCCATACGATGAACCGGAACGAGGATGCACTCATCTCGTTTGAGCGGGCCGTTGCCATAGACCCGGGGCTTTCAGCCGCATGGTTCAACAAGGCAGTCATACACAGCCGGAACGGTTCGTACGGGAACGCACTTCAGGCATTTGACCTCGTGCTCTCACTCAACCCCCGGCACATGCTCGCGTGGTTCTGTGAAAGCCTTGTCCTCATTAACCTTGGGATGACGAACAGGGGAAAGAAAGCGTTTATCCGGGCGACCCAGCTGGCTGGCAACCTCTCGCTCATGAAACGCGTTTACGGCGGGGCGATCTTTTTCTCAAACAAGAGCCAGATCTACGCACGCCGGCTCGATAGGAAAGTCCGCTCCCCACAGGATCCGTGCCTTATCTGGTACCGGACCGGGACTGACCTGTACCGCAGCCAGAAAAATGATGAGGCGATCGCCGCATTCCGCCGGGTGCTGACCCTCAACTCGGAGAGCACCAGGAGCTGGCATTATCTCGCGCAGGTGTATACCCGCCTTGGCAGGTACGCGCTCGCGCTTGAAGCGTATGGCCACGCGATCGCTATCGATCCCCTCAACACAGCGGTCTGGAATAACAAGGGGCTCCTTCATAGGAGGTTGGGGCAGGCAGATGCTGCCATCGCTGCGTTCCGGCGTACCATCGCAATTGACCCGGCATACTTCAACGGCTGGTATAACCTTGGGCTCATCTGCCTCGACCAGAAGCAGTACGACCAGGCCCGCGAGGCGTTTGACCGTGCTCTTGCCATACAGCCCGGCGATCCCCGGGCACTCAACCGTAAGAATCTCGTTGAGCAACGGGCAGGGCAATCTGAAAAGATTCTGTAATGCCCGCAAAACCGGACGGTTCGTCCCGGACCGGAATTCCGGCTTTAAGCGAAACAAGGCGGGATTGCACCCATTTTCCCGGGCTCACACTCAGGTGACCCCAATGGGATGAGGAGAATACACACGACCACGGCTACGCTTTTGTCGTCCCGTAATTCGTTATGACCAGCTCGCTTACTGTTCCGCGCCGGGCACCGTTGCAGTTGATCATCCTTTTTGCCGGGACACGTTCGATGGCGTACCCGGCATAAAGATCGTCAAAAAATGAGTCTCCGGGTTTCTCATTGACGGGATCGGAATTGCTCAGCATGACCCGTGCTCCTTTCCGGTCCAGCTCCCGGAAAAATTTTGCAAGCCGCTCCTGATCTTTTTCATAAAATCCGTTCCGGGAATAGGAAGTAAATGAAGAGGTCGCATTCAGCGGGCGGTACGGGGGATCGAAGTACACAAAGGTCTGGTCGTCCACGTATTTCCTGCACCGGGTAAAATCGCCCCGGAGGATCCGGGTATTCTTTAATCTCGCTGCCCCTGCCATGAGGTTGTCCATATTGAGGATCTCGGGGTTTTTGTACTTCCCGAACGGGACATTAAAACCCCCATTCCGGTTGACCCGGAACAGGCCGTTGTAACAGGTATGGTTGAGAAAAATGATCTGCGCAGCCCGCCCGATCCACCGGGCGTTATAGTGCCGGAGATCAACTGACAGCCGATCCCGGTTGAACGCATCCCGGATCTCGTAATAATACGATTCACGCTGCCGTTCGTTCCTGGAGCGGTACGCGGATTCCAGTTTTGCAAGTTCGCCGATCAGGGCATTGGTGGATCTCCGGATGACCTGGTAGGTCAGGATCAGTTCTTCATTGACATCGGCAATCGTGCACTGGTTAAAAGAGAATCTCTTTTTGAGATAAAAGAACACGGCGCCGCCTCCGACAAAAGGCTCGACATAGTGCGTGATCGTCTTGTTTTTCAAATCTTCAACCGGCAGACGCCGGCCAAACTCGCCGAGTAACTGCGATTTTCCCCCGGCCCATTTCAGGAAGGGCCGTGCTCCGGAAACACGTTTGGTGTGCTGCATCATATGGTCCAGTAAACACCCGTATCTATCTGGTATCTCATTACTCTGTTATCATACTACCATGAGGAGCAGGGAAACGGGCAGCTGTTCCGGGGTATCCGGCCCCATACGGTGTGAGGAGACGAGGGCGCCGTTCGAGAAGTAGGATACAGCATCTGGCGACAGGGCATCAGCAGCGGACGCAAGCGCCGGGGTGGGAATTGACCGGGACGGACGCCCGGATAACAACCCAGACCTACGTGGCTGATGAGGTCCCGTATTCCCGGGCAGTTTTCAGTTATGGAATCGAGAGAGGTGTTGCATCAATCATCCTGAAATCTTTCCTGCTGATCTCCCTCATCATTATCGTGTCCCTCGCGTCGCTTTTAAAAAAAGCATTACATAAGGCCAAGGCTGCGGAGATCCGCGAGGATCTTCACCACGGCTTTCTTTGCATCATCGGGTTCCTTGCCACCGGTAATGATCAGTTTTCCCGAACCGAAGAGGAGGACAACGACCTTGGGGTTTTCGAGCCGGTACACAAGGCCCGGGAACTGTTCTGGCTCGTACTCGATCCGGTCAAGGTTAAACCCGACAGCGATCTTGTTTAAGTTAATCGGGGTCGCGAGATCGGCAGAGGTGACGATGTTCTGGACCTTATACGTCAGTTTTTTGGGGATATCTATATTGAAACTGCGGAGCTGGTTGCCGAGGATCGTGAGCCCTTTTGAAAGGCTGTCGATACTCTTTGCCCCGGTCAGCACCACCTTTCCCGAACCAAACACAAGCGCGGCAATCTTCGGGTTCTGCATGCGCAGCACGACACCGGGGAACCGTTTCTTGTTATATTCCGCACCATCGATCTTGGATGCAAGTTCCGGCAGGTCGAGGTAATCGGTCACTTTTGCGGAAGCAACGATGTTTTCTATCTTAAGGGAATCCTCTGGTTTGACCTTCATGGCATCTATCTCCTTTTTGTTAACGATGTCTTTTCTCGGTCGGGGAGATTCGTTTTTAGTCTATCCCCTTATATAAAGCATATAAAGAAAGGCAATCACGATATAAAAATGCATCGGGTTAACCGGCGGGGGCGATATAACGGCCGGAACACCGGACCGGGGCTCTCTTAATAAGAACCCGGATATCACGATATCCCGCGAGAAAAATGCATTTTTATTTTCTGCGGGGATCCTTACGTATAATATCCCCAAAGTGTTCATTTCTGCAATACCGGTGACATAAACGAGAATTGTTCCTGGTTGCTCCAGAGCCGATGTCCCGGCGAATCAGTATCAGGTACTGGCCTCGTTATAAGACACAATTCTCTCTCTTGTAAAAAAAAGTGGAGAACCCGTGACTCGGTACCTTCATCAGTCGTCAAGCGTGGAGATGTCGCCAGGATCCATGCCCATCTCTTTTGCCTTGAGAATGCGCCGGACAATCTTGCCGCTCCGGGTTTTGGGAAGAGAGTCCGCAAACTCGATCTCTGAAGGCATGGCAATGGGCCCCAGTGTGATCCTCACGTGGTAGATCAGTTCGTTTTTCAGTTTCTCGCTTGGGGTGTGGCCAACCCGGAGCGTAACAAACGCCTTGATAGTGTTACCTTTGAGGGGGTCGGGCTTTCCGATCACGGCTGCTTCAGCGACGGCCTTGTGGGAGACCAGCGCACTCTCGACCTCTGCCGTACCGATGTTGTGGCCCGAGACGATGATAAGGTCATCGGATCTGCCGATCACCATGATATAGCCGTCCTCTCTCCTGATCGCGAGATCGCCGACCTGGTAGCATCCGGGAATAGTCTCCCAGTACTTGCGGTACCGCTCATCATTATTCCAGATTGTCCGCATCATGGAGGGCCACGGCTGACGGATCGCGAGAAAGCCGCTCTTCCCCGGCTCAACGCTTTTCCCGTCCTTGTCCACCACATCTGCGACAATGCCGGGGATGGACTTGCCCACGTATCCCGGCCGCATGGGTTCACCGAGCACCGTTGTTATCATGTGCATGCCGGTCTCGGTCTGCCACCAAGTATCCACGATGGGACACTTATCCTTCCCGATCACGTGATAGAACCACTCGAATGCCTCCGGGTTGAGCGGTTCGCCAACCGACCCGAGTACGCGCAGGGAGCTGAGGTTGTACTTGTCGGGCCATTCCCGCCCGAGTTTCATGAACATCCGTATCGCCGTCGGGGCGGTGTACAGGATATTGACACCGTACTCCTCGACAATCTTCCACCAGATCCCCGGGTCCGGGTAATCCGGCGTGCTCTCGGTGATAAGAATGGTGGCGCCGACCGAGAGCGGCCCGTAGACCACGTAGGAATGGCCGGTGATCCAGCCGGGGTCTGCGGTACACCAGTAGACATCGTGCTCTTTGATATCGAAGATATACTTCGTAGTGTAGTATGCTCCGACCATGTACCCGCCGCAGGTGTGGACAATTCCTTTGGGTGCGCCGGTCGTCCCGCTCGTGTACAGTATAAAGAGCGGGTCCTCTGCATCCATGACTTCTGCCGGGCAGTTATTATCCACATCAGCCATCACATCGTAGAAATCGATCTCCATCTCTTTGTGGAGTTCGACCGGGATATGTTGCTCCCGGCGCAGGATGATGAGGTGCTCGACCATCGGTGCATTGATGATTGCCTCCTGGATAACATGCATGAGCGGGATTGCCTTGCCCCTTCTTATCGCCATATCGGCCGTGATCACGATCTTCGCACCGGCGCCGACAATCCGCTGGTTGAGGGCCGCTGCCCCGTACCCCCCGAATACCACGGAATGGATCGCCCCGATCCGTGTGCAGGCGAGCATGGCGATAATCTGTTCGGGAATAACCGGCATATAGATGCAGACCCGGTCACCCTTTACCACGCCGAGTTTTTTCAAACCGTTAGAAAACCGCTGCACTTCGCGGTACAACTGCCGGTAGGTAAAGACCCGTTCTTCGTTGTTGTGCTCGCCTTTCCAGATCAGCGCCACCTTGTTGCGCCGTTCACCCAGCACGTGCCGGTCAAGGCAGTTGTACGTGATGTTGGTCTTCCCGTTCACGAACCATTTCGCATACGGGTAATTCCACTCGCTGACTTTATCATAGGGTGAAAACCAGTGGAGTTTCTTTGCGATGTTGTCCCAGAATTTGTCCGGGTCCTTCTCGAATTCATTGTAGGTCCATGTGTAATCTCCCATCCAGCTGTGCACGCGGTAGGAGGGATCCGGTGTATAATACTTCGCTTCCTGTCCGGAATCTGCGCTCTCGTCCATAACGTACCTCTAATCTACATTATCAATAATGATGAATTAAAGTTAATCTTTGTGGTCGAAATGCTCAAAATAGCCCAAATATTTGTCCGTTTACCTTATATCGCGCATTGCTTACAATTCAGCACATTTAAATGAGGCATCGCCAAATTTCTTATCACATCATTTAATCCGGGTATGCATCAGTGTCCCGCACATGGACCTTTTTCCTGCATGCCAGTAACAGCCCGTGGAGATAAGAACGATGCGAAATCTCCGTACCCCATGAAACGAGGTGAACATTATGACCCAGAAGATGCTCTCTGAAGCTGAAGGATACGATATTTTACGGAAATATGAGATCCCGGTCCCCGAGTACCAGATCGTGAAAAATGGCGAGGATGCAGCCACCGCCGCTGAGAAGATGGGATGCCCGGTGGTCATGAAGATCATCTCCCCGCAGATTGTTCACAAGAGCGATGCGGGCGGTGTGATGGTTGGTATCGGCAGCAAAAAAGCGGCCCTCGGTGCATTCACGAGGATCATTGACAACGCGAAAGCCTACAATGCCGAAGCGGAGATCGACGGGGTGATGGTCGAGCAGCAGGCAGAACCCGGCCTGGAACTGATCATCGGCGGGAGAACAGACCCGGCCTTTGGGAAAGTGATCACTTTTGGTATGGGTGGCACGATGGTCGAGCTTATGAAGGACATAACGCTGCGCATCCTCCCGATAACCGATGAGGAGATACGGCAGATGGTCCACGAGATCAACGGGTACCCGCTCATTGCCGGCTACCGGGGAGCAAAGCCCCGCGATGAGGAGACCCTTGTACGGATCATCGGGAACGTCTGCCGTTTCTTTGAAGAGAATGAGCATATTGTTGAGTTCGATATCAACCCTTTACGGCTGTACGAATCCGGTGCCTGTGCGGTGGATGCCCGCGT
>JBEKTA010000055.1:0-8552 GCA_049516515.1 Methanoregula sp.
GCATTTATCCGGGTCATGTGCGTGTTTTATCCGTTTGTACCGCTGGGGCTTCTCTCATCATCGGTCTTTCAGGGAGTCGGAAAAGGGCCGACCTCGCTTTTCCTGACTATCATGCGAAGCTTGGTATTTGCCATTCTTTTTGCATACGTGTTTACCTTCATTGTCGGAATGGGTGAGACCGGGATCTGGTGGGGCATGGTAGCAGGTGAAATTGTAGGAGGACTGTTTGCCTTTACCTGGGCGCGTGTATACCTTTTACGACTGGACAGATGGAGCAGGGAAGAGTCGGCCATATCAAAACAGGTGGCTGGACAATGAGACCGTCCTATAACCGGCAGAACCGGCAGGAGATGTACCGGGATGACTCATGAAGGTCAGTAATACGCCGGAGGGGGTGCCTAAATGGAAGTAAAAATAGTTACCTATTTCACAGAAAAGGAAGAGGAAGTTGCTAACCTCCTCATGAATCTGGGACTCAAGAAAAGAGTTGCAAAGGTAATGATTTATCTCTCTTCCAAACCGGAATCCACGACACATGATATTGAGAGAGGCACGGATCTCCGCCAGCCGGAAGTCAGTCTTGCCACAGTATACCTGATAGATAAGAAATGGGTGGTATGTAAGGAGGTCAGAGGAAAGAAAAAAGGGCGGCCGACGAAAACCTTCCGGCTCGCAAAACCCCTTCCGGAGATCTTCAATAGTATTGAAGAGCAGAAAAAGAACGAGACCTGTGCCAAGCTGCAGATGATGAAGAAATTACGTGCCTGTGCTAACGAATGCAGTGGAATGCTTCCGCAGGTATACAAGGACAAGCCGGTTCCTGGGGAAGATCCCCGGGGACGGACGGTTTCCGGTCCACGCCTCTGTGATGGGGACCATTCCCCATGAGTGCCCGACCGCAATAACCTCCGGTGAAATGATGGAATCTGTCAGGTAATCCGAAGCGGGGAAATGGGTATGAAAGATCACCAATGAAAACACCAAAAAAACAGATTCTGGAACGCCAGACCCGGTAACAAACGCTCGAAGAGCGGG
This sequence comes from Methanoregula sp., assembly GCA_049516515.1. Lineage (GTDB taxonomy): Archaea > Halobacteriota > Methanomicrobia > Methanomicrobiales > Methanospirillaceae > Methanoregula. The sequence continues at coordinate 1,036 of JBEKTA010000055.1, forward strand.
CGGTTACCTGTGATGTGGTGCGATGACCATGCTCTACAGAGGTATGCGGTAACAGGACAATCCGGGGGATGCCGGTCAAAGAGTGAAAAACCCCGATGCCCTCTCCGGGCCCTCTTCATCATGTTTCCCACACTCCGGGCACGAGCAGGAAGAAAAAAATATCCTGCTGTCCTGATCATCGTGAAGTACCTATTCATCAGGTATCCATCTTACGGGGGCGAAATTCCTGAATCTCTGGAACCGTTTTTCTCCTGACCGGGAAGGATGTTGATCCGGTGTACTTTCCAAGGGTTCTCCGGGGAATGACTGGGTGGAACCGGCGTGGTGTACAAAAACATTTGATATCCTGTTCTATCGGGGACTCATCGATAAGGCATGGGGGGAGATATCGTATGCATTTCCCACGGGGAACCTCCAAAATAAGCCCGAAAAACCGTCCAATCCCGTCGCTCAAAAATCAGGCCGTTTAAAACCATCCGTTTCCAGAAATACGCCAAAATTGAGCCTCATATAATGCCCTTTACAGCCCCATATTCGCGTTCTGGCAGCGGTTATTTTCCGGATCGTCCAAGTGGCAATTTTGCATGAGATCTGTCAAAAGAACCGCGTTGTCGGGTCCGTTTTAATTTGTCCGATTTTAAAAATAAGCTCAATTTAAGGGTATTTTTAAACGGAGCCCGATACGGGCTTCTTTTGAGGCGATCAAAGAGTGATCGGGGCTCAAATTGAGCCCGGATGGGATGTGGGTCACGGGAGGAGTTTAGAGGGATAAAATGAGTATATCCATAACATGTTCCGGATTCTGTTTGAAGTATGGCGGGAGGATCTCCCGGGCAGGGAACGGTGAAAATCCCGGATTTCTCCGGCCCGCCCGGTATGTTAAATTAAAAAAATAATCTCCTTTTTGTTCAGATGCCGGGAACAAGCCGGGGAAGATCTGCTTCGACAATATTATTTTTCTTAATCCCGAAATTCTCAACAAGGACCTTCAGGAAACCGGGCTAGACAAATGCCGGGAGTTTTGGCCCGAGTGTAATATCCTTCACCCCAAGATTCAGCAGGGCAAGGAGTACAAGTGCCGCCTTCTGTTCGTACCACTCAATGTTGTAGGAGATCGGCAGCTCATTAATGCCAACCCCGAATTCACCTGCAAGGGCCTGCGCGATCACGACCAGCGAGTAACAGTCATTGCATTGGCCGGCATCGATGACCCAGGGAATTCTCCAGATGATGATAAGGTTGAGCCCATTGTACCGGTACTTGGCGCAGCCTGCCGTCAAGATGACCGTGTTCTTCGGCAGGGCCTTTGCAAATTCGGTGGAGCAGTGCCACCCGTCCGACTCGGTGGGGGGACTGGGTGGGGGGCGTTGGCTCGTTTAACGAGTCGTAATACCCTTGAAAAACCGGTCAGTCCCGGTACGTAACTTCAAACATGAACAGGTCTTCGGGAACCAGAACGGTCCCGGCAAATGCCGCCTTGGCCTCATTGGCATGGTTTGCCGTATCCGTGTACCGTGAACTGATATGGGTGAGGGCAAGGGTCCTGGCGTTGACTGCTGCTGCTGCCTCCCCGGCCTGCCGGGCGGTCGCGTGGTAGAATTCTGCGGCCCGCTTTACCTCGCTCTCATCGTAGGTCGCATCGTGGATCAAAAGGTCGGCATCTTTTGCATGCGCAACAAGGGCAGGGACCACCGGCCGGGTGTCCCCGGTGTAGACGATCTTACGGCCCGGGCGGGGAGCGCCCATCACATCCGAGGGAAGCACCTCGCGCTCCGTGCCATCCTTTGTCACTTTGATCGTCTCGCCCCGCTGGAGCCGGCCAAAGAGCGGCCCGGGCGGCACGCCGAGTTCAATCGCATGTTCCCGGTCAAACCGTCCAGGGCGGGGATCCTCTTCGAGAACGTACCCGAGTGCCGGCATACCGTGGCTGACCGCAAACCCGGTTACGGTGTAACCGTTGAAGCGAACCCACGACCCGTGCGCAAGCTCGACAGAATCAAGGGTAAATTTCAGGTTGAACCGGCTGATCTTTTTGAGAGTCTCGACAAACTCATGTACCCAGTTCGGGCCGTAGATGGTCAGAGGTTCCGTTCGCCCGTTAAACGACATGGTCTGGACAAGACCGAAGATCCCAAGGAAGTGATCCGCGTGCCAGTGCGTCACAAAGATGGCGTCAACGGTAAATCCGCACCGGGCCCGCATCATCTGCTGCTGTGCCCCTTCCCCGCAGTCAAAGAGGAGCGTGTCGGTGCCGCGCCGGATCATGATACAGGACGGGTTTCGTATCGGCGTCGGGAGTGCCCCGGCCGTGCCGAGGAAATAGACCTGCAGGGTCTCGCCGCTCATACAAAACACTCCGAAAAGACCGCCCTGCTCTTTTTTGCTTCCTCGATTGAGCGCCCCTCTATCACAATCACGCCGCTGTACCGTGCGGCGATCGTTTTTCCCACGGTCTTCCAGTCGATGGTACCGGCGCCGAGCGGGAGGTGCTCGTCAGAGACCCCGTGGTTGTCGTGGATGTGGATGTGGTTCGCATGTGCGACCTGGGAAAGAAACTCCGGAACTTTCGCGAGCGTGTTTGCATGCCCGAAATCGAACGTGAGACCGATACCCTCGATGCCCCCGGCCATTCCCATGAGTTCCCCGGCATCCCGGCAGAGGAATTCTTTCTGGCTGATCATGTTCTCAAGGCAGGCAAGCACCCCGTGCTCGACCGCACACTTCCCGATCCGGCGCAGGGCTTCTTTCTGGAGTTCCCAGACCTTCTGCGGCAGGATTTTACTTGCGGGAGAGAGGTATCCGGGGTGAATGGTGACCCGGTCGGTAAGATCTCCCGCCCGTTCGATACAGATCTCGATCTGCCGGATGGACTCGCGCCAGATCGGGTCGTTGAGCGTGGCAAGGTTGAGATCGCCGTAAGGAGCGTGCACCGTGACGCCGAGCCGGGTACTTGCGATCACCTCTTTTATCTTTTCAAGGTTTTCCGGTTTTTCCAGCCGGTAGTTGCCGTCGGCGACGATCTCCCAGCCGGCATACCCGGCCTCTTCGATGCCGTACACCCACTGGATATCGTCCCAGACTTTTGCCGAGGAGGAGAAATACGGGCGGAGGGTCATGCATCACGCTCCATGTCCCTGACAAGATCCGTGACGCGTTTTGTGAAGTCTTCGAGACTTCCGTCGTTATTGATCCGGATATCCGCCAGTTTTAAGGCATTACCGAGACCCCAGCCCAGCTCGCGCTCGTCCCGGGTCTTCAGGCCCGCTTCGGATCCCACGTCGTCACTGCGTTTCCTTTCGCAGAGACGTGCAAGCCGTTTTGGAAACGACGTCTCGATGGCGATGAGACGAAAACCCGGGAAATTCTGCCGGAAGACCCTGACTTCCGCATCGCCCCGGATACCATCGACAAGGACAAGGGGAGCGGCCTGCTCCTGTATTGCTTCAACGCAGAGATGGGCAATCGCATCCATGCCCCGTTCTGCACGGAGCCGGTTTGCCGTCGCCCCGAGGTTTGCATCGGTGGGAGGGAGACCGGCTTTTTTTACCGCGTTTCTGATCACATCGCCCATGACGACGACCGGGATCCCCAGCCTCTCCGCTATCTTTGAGAACTCGCCCTTACCGCTTGCAGGAAGCCCGACGACTCCGATCACTTTCATAGACAATTTCACCTCCTTCACGCGTACGGACGAGGACCCTGCGCCGGAGTCCGTCCGCAACCTCTTTGAGTTCTTTTTCCGAGAGCGGGGGGACGCTCTCCGTCACACCCTGCTGGAGGACGAGGTCGACATCGCCGACTTCCCCGGCGATGATGGCAACCTCGTCATCGTAGCCCCGGAAGAGCGTTATAACGACCTGGAACTCGGGCAGCGTCCCATCATTGTGTGCCTCTGTGCAGAGAGCAAGTGAACGCTGCACGTTCTTTACATAATTTCCCCCGAGAAGGTTATTATACCGCGCCCAGCGGGCCTTGATATCCAGTGCCACGCGGTCAAGAAGCCGGTCTTTGATGAGTGCCTCAAGCGTGTCGGGAAAAACGCCGTTTGTCTGGACACCGGTTGCAAACCCGAGTTTCCGTGCCGCGCGGGCAAGCGCGAGAAGCGCGTCCTTCTGCAGGGTGGGCTCTCCCCCGGAGAAGACCACGCCGCTTGCCGCAAGCTTCGATTCTTTGATGAGCCCGACGATCTCATCGATCTCACGGAAATCTTTCCCGGCAAGGATCGCGGCGTTCTGGCAGTAGGTGCAGCGGACAGGACAGCCCCGGAAAAAAACCGTGCAGACCGACCGGCCCCTCCAGTCAACTGTTGAGAGCGGGACAAAACCCCCGTAATTCAGCTGGATAGCATCACCGTTATGGATCATTTTGAGACGGGATTATTTAGTGTACTTGGGTGACCGGGTTGCGTTCTCTCTTCCCGGATCTCCCGGCGATCCGTTTCACCGGCATTTCCTTTCGGGATTTTTCAGTTGTGCCGGAGACCGGCATTGCACAAGAGGTCTTTTCTTTTTTATCTGCAGGAACCACTTCTGACATCTGCCGGAGTGCCGATGCAAGCACTTTTGTCTTCCCTATCGTACCTGCAATCATGATGGCATCGAAGATCTCGTCCCGGGTTGCACCTTCTTTTAGTGCTGCTTTCATGTGCACTTTCAGGCAGTTGTCCGCGCCTGACCCTGCCGCAGCGGCAACGGCCACCAGTTCGGCGGTCTTTGGCGTGAGATATTCCGGACGGTAGATCTGGTAATCGGCAAATGCAGAAAGTGCAAAGACCCTTGTGCGTTCCCGCATGACAGGAAAGATAAACGGCAGCATTCCGAGCATCTTCTCTGTATCTTCCATAACATCGTCGCTTATTGCATCGGCATGAGCAAGGAATTCATCGACAATTTTCTGGTTTTGTTTCCGCATTGAATCACTTCTGACATACAATCCTGTCAGGTACTCTTTGTTTTCGAAGTGTAAGTGGAAAAATAATGCGATATGTGCTTACCCGTTTTATCCACCCCGTGAGGAGAGATGAAACAGGGAAGTGCAGTATTTCCACCGTACCGTGGAGCGGGGGGGATCGGCTCCCCTCGTTAAAGAAGGGTGTACTCTCTCAAAACAACGATTTTTAGGAAAAAAGGAATATCAGAATTTGAAATACCGGTTCACTATCTTGATGGCGCAGAAGTCCCCACACATCGTGCAGCCGTCGGTATCGGCCGGCATCCGTTCCGCCCGGATCTGCTTTGCCCGGGCCGGGTTCATGGCGACAGAGAACTGGCGGTCCCAGTCGAGGTCGCGGCGGGCGTGGCCCATCTCGAGGTCGGCTGCACGGGTCTTCCTGAGTTTTACCATGTCGCCGACATGGGCGGCGATCCGCGAGCTCATGACACCCTCGTACACTTCTGCAGGTGTCGGGAGTGCAAGGTGCTCCGCGGGGGTCACGTAGCAGATAAAGTCCGCACCAAGCGATGACGAGATTGCGGCACCGATGGCGGCGACCCGGTCATCATAGCCCGGGGCAATGTCGGTCACGATCGGCCCGAGCATGTAGAATGGCTTGTTGTTGGTGACCCGCTTCATGAGCTGGACGTTTGTGGCGATCTCATCGATCGGCACATGGCCAGGACCTTCAACGATTACCTGTACGTCCTTGTCGTGCGCCTTGTCCGCGAGTTCCGCGTTGATGAGCAGTTCCTGGATGCCGGCCCGGTCGGTCGCATCGTGGATGGCACCTGCCCGCATGCCGTTTCCCATCGAGAGGGTGACCTCGTGCTCCTTCATGATTTCGAGCAGGTAGTCAAACTCGGAGTAGAGCGGGTTCTCCTTCTCGTTGTGGAGCATCCACGCGGTCATGAATGCTCCGCCCCGGGAGACAAGCCCGGCGTGCCGGCCCTGGTTGCGGAGACGCTTTACCGTCTCCCAGTTGATGCCGGTGTGGATCGCCATGAAGTTTGTCCCGAGTTTTGCCTGCTCGGCGGTGATCCGGAAGAGGTCGTCCTCTTTCATGTCGACGACAGCGCCGTCCTTTTTTACCGCCTCGATGAATGCCTGGTAGAGCGGGACGCTCCCGACCGAGAGGGTAGTGTTCGCAATAATCTGTTTCCTGATCTCGGCAAAGTCCCCGCCGGTCGAGAGCTCCATGAGGGTATCGGCACCGGCACGTTCTGCCTGTTTTGCCTTCTCAATTTCCTCGGGAATATTGACAATATCGGTGGAGGTCCCGATCGAGGCATTCACCTTGGTACGGAGGCCCTCGCCAATACCGCAGATCTTCACCTTTCTGTAGGGTGAGACCGGGATCACGATGTGGCCTTCGGCAACGCTGCGCCGGACAAAGTCTTCAGTAACTCCCTCCTGCGCCGCGACCTGTTTCATCTCGTCTGTCACGATGCCGCGCTTGGCATCACTAATAATACTCATACCTTACCGGTACCACAAAAGGACAGATAAAGACTCGGTTTTGTATTTCCGGGCGAAATCTGGCTTGTTATGGAAACAAGTAAAATTGAGTTTAGGTAAAACAGGGGGAGTTGCAGGGTGTTTTTCCTGTTCCGGTGCCCGTTTTGCTGCTGCCCTGACTGATGTTTTTATAGGTCGCCACATCACATCAAAGGGATTAAAAGCATCACAGGTCTCCGATGGCAGGTACAGATTTCTTCGAAGTAACGGTCAAAGAGGCGGCGCACAACGACGCAAGCCGGGGGATTGCGCGGCTGAGTGTCGATGTGATGAAAAAGCTCGGGCTTGTGTCCGGCGACGTTATCGAGATCGTGGGAAAACGGCCCGCGGCAGCGATCGTCTGGCCGGGCTTTGCCGACGACATTGGTTTTTCGATCCTGCGTATTGACGGGAGTATCCGGGCGAACGCGAATGCCGGCATTGACGAGAAGGTGAAGATCCGCAAGTCCGTGGCTGTGTATGCCACGAAAGTGGTGATCCAACCAACAGAGAAAACCCCACTAGTTGGAGGAGCGCAATATCTCTCCGGGCGTCTTCGGGGGCAATCTATAGTAGAGGGACAGACACTGCGTAAGGATATTCTTGGCAATTCCGTCACATTTGTCATTGTACGTGTCTCCCCTAAGACCCCCCCTGGGACTGTTTCTTTAGTCTCTGACAATACGGAGATCGAATTTAAAGAGGAACCCTTTAACCCCCAAGAGGGTAAACGGGAGATCACCAACATCCAGTACGAGGATATCGGCGGGCTCGAACGCGAGCTCCAGCTGGTGCGGGAGATGATCGAGCTCCCGCTGCGTCACCCGGAGATCTTCGAGAAACTGGGGATCAAGCCCCCGAAGGGCGTCCTCTTCTACGGCCCGCCGGGGACGGGGAAGACCCTGATCGCAAAAGCGGTTGCAAACGAGGTCGATGCCCACTTCCTCACGCTCTCGGGCCCCGAGATCATGAGCAAGTTCTACGGGGACAGCGAAAAAGCCCTGCGCGACAAGTTCCACGACGCGGAGGAGAATGCGCCGTCTATTATCTTCGTCGACGAGATCGACGCGATCGCCCCGAAACGCGAG
>JBEKTA010000056.1:0-8456 GCA_049516515.1 Methanoregula sp.
GGCAGTCTCCGCCCCTGTTGGCGCAGCCGAAGAAATGGGATCTCCTGGCTGAGGAGGAGAAGAGATTCCGGGACGCGGAGAACCAGATCCACCGTGGAGTAATCCGGATACTGCGTGCCTTTGATAAAATCCTTGCCTACCTTTCTCATGGTCCTATCCTCATAGACTTGGGATTGTTTATCTATATGGGAAAAAAAGGTGCCGGTTGTTCCGGCTTTATGTGTGTGATGGGCAGATGTTTCATGCCGCAACTTTCAGGTACAGGTTCGCGTACACGATCTGGCCTTTGCTCTTTGTGTGCCTCTCGCCGAGATCTCCGATGTAGTGGTCGAACTTGGCCTTGATGCCGTCGACTTCTTTCTCCACAGTATCCACCTTCTGGTACCCGGGCATCATATACTTGATCTCGCCAAGCACGTACATGTCGCCCTTGACCATCTGGCCGCCGACACGCCCCTCGACATCTCCCTTGATAATGACCGTGCCGCCCTCTGCGTGGGTAGAGACGTGAATGAAGGCGTTCTTCTCGATGATGATGGTGCCGCCGAGCATGAAGGTGCCGATATCGTTGCCGGCACTTCCCTTGATCCGGATGGTACCGCCCTTCATGCCTCTCCAGTCGCCACGGTATGCGGCGCCGAGATAGTTTCCGGCATTGCCGTTGATGGTGAACTCCCCGCCTGCCATTGCAAGGCCGCAGAAGGAGTGGACATCGCCATTAACGGTGAGTTTCCCGCCCTTCATCCAGCTGCCGGTGTACATGTCGCAGGCCGAGTTGACGACAACTTCACCGGCCGTCATCTTGGCGCCGATGTACTTCATCTTCGTGCAGTCGCCGTTGATGACGATCTTCGTGTCTGCTGCCGTTGCTCCTGCGTCTCCGGTAACCGTGAAGAAGTCGCCCAGCGTCAGGATCTCCTTCCCCTGGAAAACGGGAAGCTTCGCAATCTCGTCGGCCTTCTTGCCGGCAAATGTGTCGGGGTTGACCTTCTCCAGTTCCAGATAGAGTTCCGGTTGCGTTTTTATTGTGAGTGTAACCGTGTTCATTCTTTTCACCTCACGCCTGGGTCGCATCCACGGAAAGGATATGCTGGTGCGGTGCATAACTCTCGGGGACCGGGTAGTTTTTCTCGTTCAGGCTGTAGTAGCGGAGGAACTTTTCCTTGATATCATGCATGACCTGCTTATTCTCAGGTACCTTTACATCCACCCAGAAGGTCTCCTTGTGACCCATATCGATAACCTTACCGTCCTCGACACAGATCTTCCCGTTCTTGAAGAGGTAGGCGACCTGGGCGAATGCCTTCTCGATCTCGGGACCGCTTGACGGGAACTTGTCGGGGTTGATGTTGTAGATGGCGATGTCGGCGGTCATGCCGGGTTTTAAGGCGCCGTAGTCCTTTGACAGGCCAAGGCACTTGGCCGGTCCTGCACGGGTCATGGCAGCGAGCTCGTAGAGCGTGATCTCACGGTCGATGTTTGCAAGGGTAGTCGCACTGATGACCTTGTCGGCTTTCTTAAAGGAATTGAGGCGCTCGTCACGGACCTTCTTACTCATCAGCCACGAGTAGACCCTCGGGTACCGGGTGAACGGTCCCGCGTTCGGGTGGTCGGTCGTAATAAAGCAGCGCATCGGGTCCTTTGCATAGAGCGCAATTTCAAGCCCGACTGCCCACTGGCTGGCAAAGACCGCATTGTTCGGATCGTAGATGAACGGCACAACACCCGCTGCAGTCTCAAGTTCAACGTCAACGTTGAACCACTTGAGGTGGTTGAGGGACTGGAGGTGGTGTTCGAACGGGCCGTCCGCCGTCATCGTGGTGGTCTCGTCAAGGGTGACGTTACCGGTATCGATCGTGAGGTTTTTCTGCCGGTTGACGTAGTCCATGACTTCCTTTGCACCGGACTCGAAGTCTCCCCAGTTCGTCCCCTTATAGGCGTGGAACTGGATATGGGTGGAGTGCAGGACCTGTTCGCGGCCGAAGTTGTTCTTTGCCTTGATGCCTTCTGCGAGCTTCAGGGACTCGATCGTGGTCGTGTAGTTGCCGGGGTTCCCCAGGTTGTTCTGGTGGAGGTGCATCGAGTGCGGCAGGCCGAGGTACTCGTTTGCTTCCATCAGGCCGGTGATGATCTCTGCCGGGGTGATATCGAAGTAGGGGACCTTGTCGTGGATGGAAAGACAGTTCAGTCCCCATGCCCAGGCTTCGGTGCCGCCGGGGTTGACGCATTTGACACCGTATCCCTTGGTCTGGCGGAGGATCCATGCGATATACGCAGCGGTGTTCTCGACTTCATGGTTCTTGAGGTACTCAAGGATGAACCAGTTGTTGCCAAAGACCGGGAGTGCGGCCTCATCGATGATCGGGGTGTCGTGGATCTCTTCGTGCACGTGCCGGGCATACAGCGGGGGCATTGCTGCTTCCATGGCAAACGTGAACCCCATGCGGGCGTACTCGTAGCCGGTCTTGAAGACTGTCGGAATGGACTTGCCACCCTCAATTCGTGTGATGCCGGCTGTCTTGTGGGAGTCGAAGTGCTTGTCTTCAGGGCGGTACCAGCGGCCGGCATTGACCTTGGGGCCGGCAACGTGGGCGTGGACCTCGAGTGCACCGGCCATAACGGTCTTACCCTTTGCATCGATGACCTTTGCGCCGGATCCGACCTTGTCGACAATTTTGCCGTCCTTGACGGCGACATCTGCCTTGTCGCCCTTGATGCCCTGAACCGGGTCAAAGACGTGGCCGTTTTTAATGATATATTCTGACATTTACGCGCCTCCCTTGGCCATGGCTTTGTCAGCAGGCTGGTCGATCTTGGAGCCCTTGCTCGCGGCACTTTCAGCCGCCATGAGTTCATCAACACGGTGGTTGATCTTCGTCAAGAGTTCCTCGTCCGTGAGTACACCCTCCGGCGGGTCGACGACCTTGCGGGTCTCAATCGGGACGTTATCCATACGATAGGCACAGCCGCCGACTTCGACACCGACAAGAGCGACCGGGATGTGGATATCCGAGATCTCGGTGGTGCAGTTGATGTGCGGGTCGATCGTGACGGTGGGCTTCCTTGAGCTGCTGATCATCGCGTTTATCGGGAAGTGTGCCCCGGGGTCGGTGGCGATGTAGAAACAGGCCTCGACTTCGTTCCGGTTTAAGAGGTCGACGGAGGTCGTCTCACCGGTCTGGTGGCGGGCCTGGTCTCTCCGTGAGAGGTCGACTGCATACGGGAACCCGTACTGCCAGCCGAGCACTTGGCCGGAACCGGTAACGTTCCAGTGGCCCCGCATAGCCATAATCGCGAATTTCGTGTAGTCGTTCATGTCGCGGGTAAAGTTGATCGCTTCATCGATGTTGTGGTTCCTTCCCATCGTGTGGGTGAGTCCCATACCGAAGAAGATGACACAGAAGCGGCCGCCTTTTAAGTCCTCGACGACCTCCATGATCTTCTCTTTCGGGACGCCGCCAACGGTGTCGGGAAGCGCCTCACCGCGGGCTGCGGTCCTGAAGGCGTCCAGGAGTTCATAGTCAAAGCCCTGCTGGACCTGGATGAACCCGTCGGCGCACTTGGCGGTATCGGTGTACCGGCAGTCAACGCAGTAGATCTTCCGGCCCTTGTGACCCTTGGTGGTAAAGAAACCACGCGGGAAGATCGAGTACCGGGACATGTGCCGCGGGTGGGCATGTGCCGGGTTGCAGCCCCAGAAGATGACACGGTCGGCACGGTTCTTGACTTCACCAAGCGTACAACTCGGGACACCGACATCCTCGATGGCGATGAGAGACGAGCCGTGGCAGACGGTTGCACAGTTATCGACAATACCGCCGACTTTCTCGGCGATCTCGTGCCCGATGCTCATGGCCTGGCAGCTCGTTGATGCCCAGCCGTACATCAGGGTCTTTCTGGACTTGACGAGCATCTTTGCCGTCCAGTCAATCGCCTCATCGTAGGTGATCTCCTTGTAGGTGCCGTCGGCCTGTCTCATTCTCGGGCGTTTGACCCGGCCCGGGAGCCGCTGGTGGTTGAACTTCTCGGCACCGATTGCGCATGCGTTCTTGACTCCAAGGATTGTCTTGTTGTCATCGGATACGGTGACGATGAGGTCATCGCACAGGGTGCCGCAGAACGGGCAGATAACATCAGTTACATCTTTTGGCATCGCTCGTCACTTCCTTATGAGTCCGCAGGCGTCCTGTACTATCTCGACAGCGCCCATGATGCGTTCGTTTGCGGCAATCTCGACATCAACCGGGAATCCCTTGAAACACGGCTCGCCGGTTGAGAAGGTATAGGCCGGGACGATCCGGTTCGCCCAGGGGCCCATAGGGATGTGGGCAAGGCCCGGGACAAGGTCTTCACGGGTCTCGACGGCTTTTACAATCACGCTGCCGACCGAGCTCGTGACCCTGACATTGGTGTTCTTCCATAACCCGAGTTTCTTCATGTCGTCGGGATGCATATGCATGACCGTGCACGCATCAAAGTATTTCTGGGACGTCTTGCCTGCTTCCATGCCGACACCCTGCTGGATCGTCCGGCATGTGATCATGTTGAGGGTAATCTTCTTTTCTACCATGAGAACTCCTCAATTCAGACCTTGGCCGGGATATCGGTTGAGCCCTTCCCGGAGAGGCTGATCACCTGATACGGGCATGCCTCCACGCATACACCGCATCCTGCACAGAGTTCAGCCTTGAAATCAAGACTGACTGCCTTGCCATCCTGCACCTGGTAAATTTTCTCCCTGGTGACAGGATCGAGCGTAAAAAGCTCCAGTGCATTGACCGGGCAGGCAACAACGCAGTTGTTGCAGCCGGTGCACCGTTCCATATTTACATGTACTGCAAAAGCCATGCACATCACACACACATTAGAGACAAAATTTCTTCGATAAAATTTGTCTAATCCCAGAGTTGATCAAGAGCAGTAATTAAAGATTGCTTAATACACAGACGGTACAACATAACAGATTAATCAGAGGTTTTGATTTTTGCGAGTGATTAACCAGCGACCTGATTTTTTTTAGTATATTGACAACCGGCGAGAGAAAAATGACGATCAGATCTGCTTGGCACGATCGCAATAATTTCTATAAACAAAATAAAATACACACTGTTTTTTTTTAGTGCCCTGATTGTTTCGGACGCGCAAAAAATGGATGGCCGGATCGTTTCAGACATGCAGCTGCACCGCACTGTACGGTCAGCTGCCGGAAGGATAAATATACAGGATTTATGTGCGGTAACTGCGGGAACCGGTGCGGGCCAGAGTCCTTTTGTCCGGCTGCGGTGCCCGTAAAGCCACTCCTGTCCGGAAAAAACGGGGCCGGTGGCCGGTTCATTCCGTTGTTAACACCGGTTTCCTGCGGAACCTGATAAGGCCCACTCCCACCGGGATCAGAAATGTCAGGGTATAATACACGAACACGTCGGGGCCGTAATAGGCGGCATGGAAGAGCAGGACGATGAACAGGTAGTCGAGCACGACGGCAATGACAGTCCACGCGATCCCGACGCCCGCATAGTAGGAGAGGGAAAGGTCCCGGCCCGTAAACCACCACCACGTAATCGCAATAGTGATCGGGGTAAAAATGGCGATGAGGACCCAGCCCATGATCCCCGCAAACGACGAGAAGAAGAGTGCGAGCGATGCAAGGTACCCGATCAGCCAGAGGAGGATACCGGCTCCCGCGATGTCTTTGATCCGCTGCATCATACCCGGTCTTTTACCGTTCGTATTCTTGTATTTTTTTGCCGGGCCCGCGCCAGTCACCTAGAGGTCTCACGGAAGGGGCCCGTACCATTGGTCCATGATGGTTTTTGGCCAAAAAACTTTTTACCCGGAAAAGCAGGATTCATGTTAGATTTACCGGTACAAGTACAACAATGGAGTGAGACCTGATGGGAAAGACCATACGAGACCGTGCGGCAAACCGGAGCGGTAAAGGTTTTGCAGGACAGAATGGACGCGGAAACTACGATGATCCATGGAGCGGGGAAAACCCGGAACAGGACCCCTTCCGCGATGTAAGGGACATCTATGAAGACCAGCCGAAGTCCGCGAGCGACGATTATGTCTGGCCGGAGAACGAGGACAACGACGACGACTGAATGTTCGGGTCCTGCCTGAGACCAGGCAGGGGCTGGCCGTCCCGGGCCGGCGGGGTTATCCCGGGAGGCATGGCGGGCACGACAGGGTGCCCATGGTTTCACCTTTTTTTCATCTCTGCACAGGTACCGGGATCCTCCGGCATTATGCGGCCCTGACAAATCCATAACAACACGGCGGGGGACCGGCCCCGGGGGCGCCTTTATCCGAACACGTACGTTGTCCCGACCGTGTTTAAGATACACCGGCCCGGCATTTCGAGAGAGAACCGGTTGATCGCGTTCCAGCCCGTGCAGTGCATTGGCACCACGTAATCCGGGTCGATCTTCTTCATCCCTTCGATCGTGGGCTGGATCACGTTTGCAAACGCCGGGCCGGTAAGATGGAACCCGCCGAGTACCGCATGGACATGACCGGTGCCGGTGAGTTTCTGTGCATACTCCACGGTGTTGATGATCCCGGCATGAGCACATCCGCTCAAGACGACAAGGCCCTTGTCTTTGACGTTGATAACAAGCGCCTGGTCGTCGAGGATCGGGTCGGGCGCCCAGCGGCCATCGACCCACATCTCCATCCCAGGCATCCCCTTCTCGAACGGGGTCTTCCGCTCCACTTCCCCGGTCACGAGCAGGTGGCCGGCAGCAAGCGTGGACGGCCCGCTCCGTTGCAGGATATCGGCCCCGGCCTTCTTGAGCGCGACCGCGTCAGGCTGCGGGAGTCCAGCCGGGCCTTTCGGCCCGTTCATCCTCCTGCGGAGGAAGGCACCCGGGTGGACGATGAGCGGGACCTGATGGGAAGCACCGCTGAAAAATTCCGTAAGCCCGCCGGTATGATCGAAGTGCCCGTGGCTTAAGACAACGGCTTCGACCGCGGAGAGGTCAATACCCAGCTGCCGGGCGTTGTGGGCCATGCACCCGCTGGAGAGCCCGGTGTCGAGCAGGACCACGTGCTCCTTTTTCCCGGCAAAGACCCGGACCAGGCAGGAGAGGCCGTGCTCGGCAAGGAGCATGCGGCCCGCGTCGAACGGCAGCCGGCGGTCCACGGGGGTTGCCGGGGGGACAAAGAGGTCGATGTAATTGTCGACAAGGACCGTTACTTCCACCCGGTCGGCCGGTTTTAAGAGAGGTTCTGTCATGGTTCTCTTCCCCTCTAATCGATCAGCAGGAGCGCCATGAGCTCCGGGTGCCCCTCGACCGGGAACCGGATCGGCATCCCCGCTTTCTCAGCGGTCGCGACCATGTTGACGCCCACGGCATGCTCGGGGATCCGGGCCTGCGTGGGGTGGAGACAGATGCCGGCTTTCACGTTGCAGGTCTCGCAGAGCCGGCACGAGCCGTTGACAAACGCGAGGGCGAAGGGGTTGCCCGCGTTAAACGCGGTCCGTTCGAGTTCGAGCATCATCGGGGCAAACGACCCTGTGCCGTTGAAATGGTCTTTCCAGAACTGCGTCGCCTGCTCTTTCTTGTCGGCGGGAGCCGCCGGGTCGAGCCAGTACCGGTAGATCGAGCAGATCACGCCGGGGTCGGCCTCTGCCGGCGAGACGAACTTCACGAGAAGGGCGTACCGGTACTCGGCGAGGATCTTCCGGAACTCGTCCGGGGTCGGGACATAGGGAGGACAGGTCAGTTTCTTCCCGTAGCCGATGCAGCCGGCCCGGCACTTGAGCCTGACCCGGTTCTCCACGATCACATCTGCTGCAGGGATCACTTTTGCGTCGGCTGCGCCAAGCGAGCGGGCGGCCTTTGCGAGAAAAGCAAACTCCTTACAATCGTTTGTACTCCCACTCATTTCCTTCACCACGGTTTGCATCTGTATAGGCAGGCGGGATATGAAAAGCCACGCCCTTCCCGCTCATCCATCCCCGTTCCGTGTCAGGGATGAAGTATTATTTTGAACCTGCAGCCCCGACAACGATTTTGAGCGCGGTAACGATCTCCGGGAGCATCTCCGCCGGGAAACCCATGACCATCTCATCGTCGCCGATCCCGGAGAACCTCCGTGAACCGTCACAGCCGAGCGAGAAGTTCGGTCGCCCGGTAAGGTAGACCTGCGTTGTTGCATCCGAACAGACCGATTGGATGCCGGAGAACTCTGCATTGATCCTCCCGCCGAGCCTGAAAAGCGTGCTCTGGGCAAGCTTGAGCATGTTCCTCGGGGTCGTCACGATCACGATGACCTGCGGGGTAAAAGGCGTTTTTTCAAGCGGTGCATAGAGTGTCGCATACGTCTCGCCCGGGCCAAGATGCGTGACCTTCTCGATGGTCCGTTTGCAGGCTGCCGCACTTTCAAACTTTCCCAGCCTGAAGTAAAATTCCCCGTTCTTTAAGGTCGGCGTGATCTCCCGGAGACCCAGT
>JBEKTA010000057.1:0-8316 GCA_049516515.1 Methanoregula sp.
TCCCGACAAGGATCATGAAGCCGAGCGCGATAAAAAACCCGGACAGGTTGTTGATCCGGAGACCGAGCAGCACGGCAAGGACCATGAGGATGATCCCCTGTATCATTGCTG
The DNA here is from genome assembly GCA_049516515.1 of Methanoregula sp. Classification (GTDB taxonomy): domain Archaea; phylum Halobacteriota; class Methanomicrobia; order Methanomicrobiales; family Methanospirillaceae; genus Methanoregula. Next base: position 112 of record JBEKTA010000057.1, read on the forward strand.
TCGTCGCTCCCCCAACCGTCTGGCCAAACATGATCTCAAGCCTCGATACCGGCGCGATAAGGGTCTCTTTTAAGAACCCGAACTGCTTGTCCCAGATGATCTGGATGCCGGAGAAGACCGAGGTAAAGAGCACGCTCATCGCGACCATGCCCGGCACAAGAAACATCACGTACTGCTGCCCGAGGGATGTGGAGCTGACCACTGAGTTGAGGCCAAAGCCCAGGAACACGAGCAGGAAGAGGGGCATCGCGATACTCCCGACAATCCTGCTCTTTGACCGTACGTAGCGTTTCATGCTCCGCAGCCAGATAGTGTAGACGATATCCATGGTTTAGTGCCTCATCATTCTGAAGTGCATCCGCATCGAATCCCTTCTGGACATGTCCTGCTCACGGATGGTTTTTCCGGTAAACGAGAGGAAGACATCTTCAAGGGTCGGCTTATGGACCGAGATGGAGGTGATGGGGATCTTCTCTTCGTTCAAGCGCGTCACGATCGTACTGAGGTGCTGCTCGGCATTTTTAAGGCTGAGGATCACCTCGCTGTCATGTGTCTCCATCCGGTTGATCCAGGGTGCCGCAAGAACGGTTGTGATCCGTGCAGTATCCGGTGACTGGATGGTCACCACATCGCCGCCGATCGAGTCTTTGAGACGGACGGGCGTATCAAGCGCAATGATCTTTCCGTGGTCAATGATCGCGATCCGGTTGCAGAGCCGGTCCGCCTCTTCCATGTAGTGAGTCGTGAGGATGATCGTGATGTTTTTTTCCCGGGCCAGGGTCTCGATGTACTCCCAGAGGTGGTTTCTGGTCTGCGGGTCGAGGCCGAGCGTGGGCTCGTCAAGGAATAGGACGGACGGGTGGTGAAGGAGCCCTCTCGCAATCTCGAGGCGCCGGCGCATCCCCCCGGAAAAGGTCTTGACAATATCGTTCCTGCGGTCAAAAAGTTCGACAAGCCTGAGAAGTTCATCGATCCGCTGCACCCGGATCTCCTTTGGTATCCGGTAGAGCCGGCCATGGAAGTCCATGTTCTCCCACGCGGTCAGTTCCTCGTCGAGGCTCTGGTCCTGGAAGACGATCCCGATGGCCTTTCGGACACCATCCTGATCCTTTGAAATATCGATACCCATGACTGTGGCGGTGCCGGACGTTGGTTCGAGCATGGTCGAGAGCATCGAGAGCGTGGTGGTCTTCCCGGCGCCATTCGGACCAAGGAGTCCGAAGATCTCACCCTGATCGATATCAAAACTGATCTGGTCCACGGCCACGAGGTCACCGAAGCGCCGGGTCAGGTCTTTTACGTGTATTGCGACAGTCATATCAGATCACATTTTGGAGGTCATCACAGCAGTGCCGGAGGATCCTTACCATTTCCGGTTCCTTTTCTTTGGGCATGCCGTCTACAAGAGCTTTTATTTCAAAAAGGACATCCATTCCCGGGCTCCTGAATTCCCCGAAGATCGCGGTGATGAGATGCCGGTACTGATCCATTTTTTTGTGGTGCTCTGTGCTGTGGGCCCGGATCTTTTTGAGCGTGTCCCGCCCGGCACGGGTGAGCATAAACCCGGTACGGGCCCGGGAGCCTTCTTTTTCCGGGGCGGGGACAATGAGCCCTTCGGTTTTGAGCTGGCTGAGCAGGGGATAGAGCGTTCCCTTGCTCGGTACCCAGGCGCCGTTCGTGAGTTTTTCGATCTCCCTCATGATATCATACCCGGATTTCTCGCTTTTGTCAAGCGAGTGGAGCACATAGAGCGCAAGCAGGCTGCGTGCCCTTCCGCTTTTCGATGCAAACTGTAAGAGGCTCGTCATAGGTATGGTTCGGTTCCGATATAGTTCGGTTTCGGACTATCTGGTTTGGACTCAGCCTGATATAAATATTTGGGATCTGCCAAATGGTGTGCGGTGGCGTGCCTGTACCTTATGAACCTGTACAGGCAAATGATAGAGCAGAACCCGCCGCTCTAAAAGGCAGGATGATGCTTTTGAACCAGATCTATTGCTTCGGCCACCGCCAGCCCGACACGGACAGCATCGCGAGCGCGATCGGGTACGCGGATTTCAAAAACCGGTCCGAGCCGGGCCGGTACGTTCCGGCCCGGTGCGGGGATCTCAATGGCGAGTCCCGGTTCATGCTCGAACGGTTCGGTATCGCAGAGCCGGTCTTTGTACCGTCGGTCGAGCCCCGTCTCTCCGATATCGCGTACAAGCCGGTCTTTGCGCTGCCACAGGACGTCCCGACCGTGGATGTCGCCGTCCTCATGGCACACGAAGGGATCAGGAACGTCGTCATCACGGACGCTGCCGGAAAACCGGTCGGGATGATCGGCGAGCACGCGCTTGCGAATGCGTATATCGGGACCCTTCACCTTGCCGAGCTCGCGGTGATACCGGTCCCGATCGGGACGCTTGCCCGGGTCCTGAGCGCGGCAATCATTGTCCCGGCGCATACGATCCTTGAAGGGCGGGTCTACATTGCGATAGACGCGCTCCACGTCACGCTCGCGAAGATGACCGCAAAAGATATCGCGGTCGTTGGCGACAACGAGCCGGCCCAGCTCGCGCTCGTCTCGGCCGGGATTGCGGCCCTTATCATCGCGGAAGGGGCACCGGTCGGTGACCGGGTCATTGCCGCTGCAAAGCAGCGCGGGGTCTCCGTGCTCTCCACAAAACTGGATGCATTCGGGGTCGGGAAGATGATTAATCTCTCGCTTCCTGCCCGCGAGCTCATGGAGACGAATGTCCCGGTCCTTACCTTCTCCGACACCCTCGCCCACGCCCGGCAGGTCGTTGCCGGTTCGAAGTTCCGGGCCGCATGCGTTGTCACGGCAGACGGGACACTTGCCGGCATACTCACGAGAACGACACTGCTTGACGATGTCCGGCGTTCTGTCGTCCTGCTCGATCACAACGAAGCCTCGCAGGCAGTCGCCGGGATCGAAGAAGCAGACGTGGTCGAGATCATCGACCACCACCGGCTCGGGGCGATCACGACCTTAAAGCCGATCCGTTTCTTCAACGATCCGGTGGGGGCGACCTCGACGATTATTGCGATGAAATTCATGGAGTCCGGCCTCTCTCCCACGAAAGGGGTAGCCGGTGTCCTCCTCTGCGGGATCCTCTCTGATACTCTTTCCTTACGGATGTCGACGACGACCCACCTGGACAAGCAGGCAGTAAAGTACCTCGCCCCCCTCACAGGTGAAGACCCGGAGAAACTCGGCATCGCGCTTCTTGAACGGGGCATGGATCTCTCGGGCATGTCGCTTGATGCACTCCTTTCCCGGGACACCAAGATGTTTACCCTCTCGGAAAAAACGGTGCAGATCGCGCAGGTGATGGTGCCTTCGTTTGCCTGGAACCGGGAGCGGGACGCTGCAATCGAGGCAGGACTTGAAAAAAGCCGGGTCGGCTCCAGCGCCGATCTCTCGCTTGCGCTTTTCACGAATGTTCTTGAAAATGCAAGCGACCTCTACGGGGCCGGTGACGCGGCGCTCCTCGTTGATCTCTTCGGCCAGGATCTCCCGGCCCGGCTCCCCGGCGTTATGTCAAGAAAAAAGGATTTCCTCCCATGGCTTGGGGAGAAACTCCGGAAACAGGGCCGGGTGTGAACCGTCGCATCCCGTTTTCAGATGATCTGATCTGTTTATGATGACCGGGGGCCGAGCATTTCCTGCATCAGCCTGATGAAATCCGCATCAACCGGTTTTTTCCCGGCCGATACTTCTGCCAAGGGAACAGTAACGATGGAATTTTTCTGCAGCGCCACCATCGACCCGGGCTCTCCGGAAAGTACCTGTCCGACCGCTGCCACGCCAAATCTCGTTCCTAGCACCCGGTCGAATGCCGTGGGAGTCCCTCCTCTTTGGACATACCCGGGAACGGTCACCCGGGTCTCGATGCCGGTACGGCGTTCGAGTTCCTTTCCGAGCAGGTTTCCGACCCCGACGAACTTTTCGTGCCCGCATTCGTCCCGGTCGCAGGCAGCAACCGGCATGTGCACAATGTCCTCATGGTGCACACCTTCGGCGACAACGACAATGGAAAATCTTTTTCCTGCATTATACCGGGCTTTGAGGTTCCGGCAGACTGCGTCCATAGTGAACGGTGTTTCGGGGATCAGGATCTCATCTGCCCCTCCTGCGATCCCGGCAAACGCAGCGATCCATCCGGTGCGGCGTCCCATTACTTCAACGACCATGATCCGGTGATGGGATTCGGCGGTCGTCCGCAGCCGGTCGATCGCTTCTGTGACCGTCGAGACCGCAGTATCGAATCCGATGGCATACTCTGTACCAAAAACATCGTTATCGATGGTCTTTGGTATGCCGGTAAGAGGGATCTCTTCATGGTATAATTCACTGGCCGCCCGGAGGGTTCCGTCGCCACCAATGACGATGAGACCCGTCATCTCATTTTTTTCAAGTGTATCCCGGATTTTATTGACATGATCCGGCTGGTGCACCGGGTCTGTGCGCGATGTCCCGAGCATTGTTCCCCCGCGTTCGATCATGCCGGAGACCGTATCAGGAGAAAGCGGCAGGGTATCGTTTTCCATGAGGCCCTGCCAGCCGTTCCGGATTCCCAGCGTCTCACAGTCCTGGCGGAGCCCCGCCCGGACTACTGCACGGATTGCCGCATTCAGCCCCGGACAGTCTCCTCCACCGGTGAGGACCCCGATGGTTGTTTTCATAGCTGACTCCGATACATGGCCATCTCGTCACGCTCCTGGTTCCGCATCCGGATATCGGGCCTGATACATAATGAGGTTTGCACCGGGACGGGTCTGGATATTCCCCTGTCCCTGAATGAGGGTTTACGTTTGGCTCCCGGTATTTCTCTTCACCGGAACACCGCAAAAATATTTTCACTCAACACATGCCCTTTTGTGTCCCGGCAGTAATCCGTCTCGACGCAGAGTGCATACGTGCTCCCGCTCCCTTAGTTCCTCCTGTGCGTCATTGCGTTCATCGGAGAGATGTGCGCGTTTGCGTATCTCCTCCGGCATCTCCGCCCGACCGTGGTGGAACTGTCGTTTGTCGTCCGGTTTCTCCTAGGGGATGAGCGGGCCTGGTGCGGGAATACGTATAACCCTCCGGAAAAGGGTACGCCCCTGAAACATGTGACCGGAGTGCTTCTCTCCGGCAGGGTACTGTATTTTTTGCAAAGTACGGGTCTTCCCCAAATTCCTTCATTACGGATCATATTTACAATGTTTTTTTAGCCAGATCTTCCATCAGTTCCATCTGAATCGTCTGGATTTCCAGGAGTCTCTCCCCCTGGTTAATGAGGAGGTGATCAATTTTCCTGTGCAGCTGATGAATTTCCATTTCGGCATTGAGGTTCACTTCGTAATCATGCTCGGCATTCATACGGTCCCGTTCTTCTTGCCGGTTCTGGCTCATGATAATGACCGGAGCCTGGATTGCTGCAAGGGCTGAAAGGACGAGGTTGAGCAGGATGAAAGGATATGGATCGTATGGTCTTACCACAAGGACAATCGTGTTCATTGCAATCCATACGAAAAAAATAACGGTAAAAAGAGTGATGAATGTCCAGCTCCCGGCAAAATCGGCGAGATGATCGGAAACACGGTCCCCAAAGCTCAGTTGCCGGTCAAATTCGACATTGATATTTTTTGCCGTGAGTTTATGGTCTTTCATGCTTTGCTGGATATTCTCTTCAAGCGAGGAGAGCTCACCTTTCTCCGCCTCAAGAATTTCCCTGACATAATGAGCCCTGAAGCGATTCAGGTCAGCATTACAGATATAACCGCCAGATGACCATGCAGGATATTCTTTCCGGATTATGTCGGCGATTGGTTCACGGATCATTCCGGCAGGCACGATCTCGTTTGGTCTCTTTTGTTTCCCGCAAATCTGGCAAGGAAATGTTTCCTGATCAGCCATCCATTTTCCTCTACTCATCACTATGGCTCTCGGATCAATATATAAGGAAAGGAATGTTCAGGCTGACCTGAATTCACTAATCTGTGATAAAAAATGCCCGCAAAACCGCATGGCGGGGCTCATGACCTACACCTCGCCGGGTGAGGGGTGGTGCAGCTCCGAAAGGAAACCCTCGCGGCTGATCAATACCTGAAAACAATGCAAAGATCCTCCGTTGCGCAGTCGTCCCTTAAAGATACCCTGAAGTTGAGACCATCTCTCCGCTTTTACTGGTTTTCATCGTTTATTTCTTTAATCCGGAAGTATCCTCCCGGAACAATCTGACACCAAATATTGTTTTTCTCTTCCCTCGCCTACAACCGGAATCCCGGAACCTCGTCAAAGACTTCCTGGTACAGCCTTGTGAAGAGCGCGATGTATTCATCAGCCCGGCTCGTCGCACCATACAGGGTCTTTTTGTCATCCTGCACCTTTGCGATATATCCTTTTTTTGCCAAAAATTCGAGATACTCCTGCCCAGTCTTTGAATTGAGATCGCAGCGTCCGATAATGTTCGTGAACGACCGGGGGGTCCTGCAGAAGACGAGAATCTCCCAGTAGATCTCGTACTGGGTTCTTCGTTCTGCCATGATCACTCCCGTTCCATCGCGTGCATAAGCACCGCTTCTGATGATTCAGCTTTTGCCATCCTCTTGTCCCAGACCTTCGAGTACCGGTGGAAGTAGAGTGAAAAGAGAATGCTGACGATACCGATGGTGCAGTTGATCGCAGCAGCGGCAAGGGCAAAGGCAAAGACCCCCGCCCCCGTACTCCCGGTCACGGCTGCCGGCATGATCCCATCGTACAGGTTCTGGAGCCCGAAGGCAAAATATATGCAGCCGCCAAGGAGACAGATCCGGTTCATCCACCGGATCGTCCGGGTGTTCTCCCGGTAGTGAGCCATCATCGTTACGATCCACCCGGTCAGGATCTCATCAGTCACCGGCTCTTTTCGGTTCTTGTATTCCCGGCGAATACCATTTATCCCTTTGAGGATGTGCGAACTGGTGACGATCCATCTCGGCCCGATAATCACACCTGCCACACCGGTCGCAACAAGGAGAAGGGAGGGGAGTGTTATGGTCGTTCCCGAACTAAGTGTCAGTGCCGTAACGATAATAACCTGTAACCCGATTGCCAGCGCGAGTGCCCCGAATACGAGATTAAAAAGCGTTACAATAAAGAAACTGGTCAGTTCGGCACCAAACTGCCCGATTGTGTCCTGTGTCATGTGAATTGTTTCACCGCTTATCAGGTATTCAGCCGTTTTCTCATATACTTCCATGAACCTGAGATACGTACCCCGGATCCGGCCCTTTGAAAAGAAAAACCGGTCAAAGAACGTGTCCCGGCATGGGACTGTTAATCTCACCCGATCTTGTTTAAGGCATCCTCTGCAGCCAGAGAGACCCCGGTGTCCGGGTGGTGGAGCAGTTTCATGAGCGGCGTTGCAGCCCTTCTGCTTCCGATCTCTCCGAGCGCCCAGATCGCTGCATCGCGGACGACCGGTGAACGGTCGAGGAGAAGGATAAGTGCATCGATCGCATCCGGTGTCCGCAGGGTCCCGAGAATAAGTGCGACACGCCATGCGATCCCGTCTGAAGTATCGTGCAACGCGTCGATGAGAACGGGTACCGGACCGATCCCGGGATCGGACAGGGCATCGAACGCGGCGCTCCGCACTGCCCAGTCATCGTTCTCCAGTGCGCCGATGAGAAGCCGGAGGTTTCCCGTATCCGGGGCGCCTGCAAGGTTTGTAATGATCCCGAGCCGGACTGATCGAGGGGCATGCCCGATGTCGGCCGCCCACTGTTCCCGGAGCGCCGGGTTCGTGGGCGTCGTATATTGTGATACCGGTTCCGGGGCGGCTGGCTTTTGTGGCGTGGCTGCGGGCCGGGCAGGATCGGCAAGCCCAAGGGCTTCTACCCAGCTCATGACCGCCCAGCGTGCCACATCTCCCGAAAAGCCGAGCTCATCCTCCAGCCTTTTTGCGAGAAAACCTTCAGTGAGTGACAAGGGAAGCGTGTGGCGCGGGGCGAGAAGGTCGTCGGTCACGTGCTGCCGTACTGCATGGGTAAGCACAAAGATCTCGCGGCTGCACTGGGGGCAGGTGTCCCGGAGCAGACCCTCGCACCGGTTCGGGTCATGGGCGACCGAGACTCCATACCGTGAGATGAGGGATGCAAGCGTGGAGCGGGCAGTATCGTTCATGGCTGCTCCTGATAAGGCGGCATGATAGTACAGCATACGCCGTCTATCGT